>CAMWZB010000110.1 GCA_947178655.1 uncultured Porphyromonadaceae bacterium | reverse complement strand
GCCCTCGACGGCTATGGTGACAGGTTCGGTGATGTCCGTTGCCGAAACATTGAACATGGCTTTGCCTCGTTTACCGACAATTTCGACCGCGTCTTTATCGACCTCGAGAGTTGTGGCTTTCAGACGCACCTCTAATGAGTTGGAGAAGTTGCCCGATGTCAGGATTACTGTTCCGGATATTTCAGAGCCGTTGGCCTTGAGCCCGACTGTGAGCTCGCCGCCTTCTGCCGGCAGGGTGCTGAGGTCGACGGTGGCGGCACCTGTCGTAGTCACGATGATTGCCTCCTTGAGTCCGGCGGCTGTGACTTTCACTTTCTCAGTGGCGTCACGGGCAGGGAGCACGACCTCGTCGGTGCTGAAGGAGATATCGCCGATGGCCTGGAGTGCCCATGAGCCTTTGCTTTTGTTACAGTAGAGCTTCGAGCCTGCTGTGTAGTTGTCGGCATCAAGGAGTCCGCGCGAGCCGCGGAGCTGTACGATATCGCTTTCCTCACCGAGAGGCTCGAGGGTCCATGTGCTTTCTGCGGCCTTGGCGGTTCCGAATGTGGTGTCCCAGCCGTTTCCGGTGTGTGAGAGGTAGCCGTAGCTGCCTTCCTGGATGATGTAGTACCCGCCCTCGTCATTGGCCGGCATGAGTATCATCTGCTGATTCATGTCGTCGATGTCATATTCGACAAATACCGGCTGTGCCGATTCAGGAGCCGAACCCATTGCGAGGTCTGAACCTTCAAGGACATAGCGGAATACATAACGCGGGAAGCGCTCCTGCACGGTGAATGTGAGAGTATAGAGGGTCTTGGAGGCGAGAACGAAGTCAATCTTGCACTCCGTTCCGGCCTTGGCAGTGGTCGATATAGTGAGCGGCACACGTTTGTAGCTGTCCTCAAGGGTTGAGAGAGACACTTGCACACCGGCGGAAGGTTTCACTTCCACGATGCCGCCGTCGAGATTGTAGGCGCGGACTTCGGTGGTGAACGACATGCCGTTGGGCTCTACCAGTACGTTCTCGTCCTTGATGTCGACGGTGGGCTCGCCGCCTGTGAACTCGCTCACTGCCGTCAGTTGCCACTGCGATCCTGCATCGCTGCTCAGGCCGTAGCACATCACCTGTGCTCCTTCGGCGAGTTTGGAGGGTATGAGGATACGGTCCTGCTTGGAGTTGCGGAGGCTCACTCCGTCGCCGTTGGCAGGCATCGACCATTCGGCACGGTCGGCGCTCGGGCCATATTCACAGTAGTGTGCCATCACACCGCTGCCACTGTCGACGTTTCGGAAGTATAGCCCGCTGGACTTCTGCACGAGATAGAACCGCTGGCCATCGGTGCCGGGCACCTCGATTTTGCTGAAGCGCTGGGTGTCTTCCTGCGTGAGCTCGCTGAGAACAGCCTTATCGCTGTCGCCTCCGAGCACGAGACCTGTCTCGAGATTGAATATGTAGTACATCGGAGCCGGCTCGGTGACGTTGACGGCAGCCGTGGCGAGTGTCTCTCCTCCGAAAGCTATGGCCACAGTACCGGTTGTGCCGATAGGGCCTTCTGAACTTACGGTGACGGACACTTCCTCGCCGTCAGTCACAGCCACCTTCGCCGGATCGGCCATGAATCCTTCTGAAGCGGTGATTGTGACCTCTCCGTCGAAGTTCACAGGAGTGAACCGCAGTGTGGCGCTGTTGACGCCTTCGTTGTCCTTCATGATGCTGACTTCACTCATCGCGAGCCTTACAGAAGCCGGATATGCGATGTCTGAGCTCCTGACTATGGTGTAGAGGCCATTGGGGAAGGTAAGGCTCTTGTCGGACCAGACTCCTTCTCCTGCACCGACCCTGTCAGGGGCGAGACAGTTTGAGCCGGTCACGATGCGGTAATACTCGCCGTCGGGCTGGAACGTGAATACTGAAGCCTCGGAGGCATCGCCGAGCTTTGTGTTGTATCCGTCCTTATAGATATAAGTGCCGAGGCCGCAGCGGATGAGATAGCCGTCGCCCATAGGCTCGGCCACCCATTCGAAGGCATCCTTGTCGCTTCGCGAAGCCGACATGAGCTTCACAAGATTGTTGTCGGCACCCAGATATACATCTGACTCTTTGTGGCAGAAGGAGTATTTCACACCCGTTTCGGGCACGAACGCGTCCTGAGCATAGGCGCTGCCGGTCAGTGTCAGGGTGGCGCCAAGTGCAAATAATAGTTTCTTCATAGTATGGTATTAAATTAGTTGGGGTTATCATCTTACGACTGTCTTGAAAGTAGCCTTGACGGCGTCGGCCTTCACAGACACTATATAGAATCCCGCAGGCAGCTCTATCATGGCTGAGCCGGAGCAACCGTCGAGACGGCGGATGCAGCAGCCGGCTGTGTCGAACACTTCGACGCCCGCATCTTCGGGCAGGCCGCGGAGTTCGATGCCGCCTTCGATGTTGTGGCAGGTCACTTCGCTGTCGGCAGCACCTATGCAGTCGATGCCGCTATATCCGGCCGGCAGATAAGCACCCGAAGTGTCATAGGTGAAGTACTTGAACCGGTACGGCGCTGCGGAGCTGAGGCAGATGCCCGGAGTGCTTACCGGTTTCTTGCCCGACAGCCTGACATTACGCACGTAGAACCCGCACTTGGGACCGTGGTCCTTGCCGGAGGATGCGAGGCGGAAAGACAGCTTCACCTGACGGCACGTTGCTGAAGTTGTGAAAGTGATAGTGCGCGTAGAGAAGTCCGACGAAGAGTTTGAGACATTGATGCTCTGTACGGAGCCAATCGAACCGAGTTCCGACACCTGCATAGAGGCGAGATTGAGACCGTCGCCACTGCCGCCACGGGTCTCGGCGCTGAAGGTGTAGCGTGTATTGGGGCACACATTTACAACTTGCGAGGCCTCTCCGTCGGCCCAGCCGGCGTTCCATTCGTAACGCTGGAAGTTGAGGATGCGGCTTCCGGGATTCTCGCTGTCAGCCACGATGAATGCGCGGCAGTTCCACTCCGAGAGACCCGAAAGATGCCATCCGGCAAGCGATGAGAGCATATTGGCCTCCTCATACTGGGTGTACTCGTAGTTGCCGCTGAAGTTGCCGTTGCGGACAAGATTGTCACAGTCGGTGCTTTCGGTGGTGCTGACGAACTTGAGGTCGGCCGGTACGGATGTGAGATCGAGAGTGTCGAGAGCCACGTTGTCGCGGAATATGTACGCGAGGTTGTCGGGAGTCACGGTGATTCGGTAGATGAAGTCACCGACGTTGGGAATCATCCGGTCCTGAAGGAAGTCGACGTTGCCCTGCTCGGTTGACGTACCTGTGAACTCGTCGCTGATAACGAGATTGGTGCCTTTCTCGCGGCTGTTGAGCGAGGCTATCTCGAAGAAGCCGCCGCTGTAGCGGTCAAGCCCGGCTGATAGCTCTATGGTGTAGCCGGCTTTGCCCGGCTTGAAGCCGTCGGTCTCGCCTGCGAGGTAGGTCGCATCGTCTCCTGTACAGAATGGATTGGCAGAAATATCCTTGGATTCGAGGGGCGAAGCTGTGCCGAAGAGAGGTACCGAGGTGATGAAACTGCCTGCGCGGACCTCCAGCTTGCCTGAACCGTCGCGTGTGCCGAGGAAGGTGACCGTGACGTCTGTCGCATCGCTGTTGGCCGGCACTTCCTCAGGCTCGACCAGGAAGTCGCCGGTGGTAGTGAGGATGAGCTTGTCAGCACCCTTGACGTCGGACGACGATACGCTCAGAGTCTGTTCGTCGAGAGTGTGGCTGAAGTACAGTGGATCATCGTCGACATTGAGATGAGGCATTTCGGGGGCATATGCGCCTCCGGCGTCGAATGTGAAGTATTCGAGGTCGGCGTCCTTATTGGAGAAGGAGAGCGTCGGGGTGAATTCAACCGATGTGCCTGAGAGGCATGCGTCGTCGAACTTGATTATCTCGTGCTGGTTTCCCTTGCCGGCCTTGCGGAGACCGAGTATCACACGCAGCTGAGTGCACTTTGCGCTTGCCTTGTGACTGATTGAGTAGCGCTTGTACTCGTAGCGGCTCTTGTCGAGGGTCAGTTCCTTGCCGAGAGTGGTAGTCTGCACTTCTTCTACGCGGATGAATCCGAGAGCCTTGTCGTCGCTTGTCCGGAAGCCGCCTTTGGCCATAACGGAGAAGTCGTAGGTACGTCCGGGGACCACGTCGACAACCTGCGACACCTTAGAGTCGCTCCATCCGTCTTCCCACTGATAGCGGGAGAGAGCCATGACGTGATTGTCATCACCCATGTCGTCGCTTACGACATCCTTCTGGATGTATGTACGCGAATTCCAGCCGTTTGAGCCGTCGAGTATCGTCCATCCCTGCACGTAGTCGCAGAATTCGGCTCCGTCCGGGTCGTCGCTCATCACGTAAGTGCGCGATGCGCCTTCGAAGCCCGGATTGTGAAGGAGATTGGCCATCATGGCACCTTCGGTGTATTCGAGTCCTGCGGGATTGGCGTAGTCGTCGACAAGAAGGGTGTCGGCAGGAGCACCGTCACGATAGACGAATACCCTGCGGTCGGGGGTCACGGCATAGCGGTAGGTGTGCGCTTCCTTGTCGGCCGCGAGGCTGAGACGGTTCACCTTGTCGGCGCCGTTGTATACGCCGGCTTTCTCATATCCGGCGAAAGGATGCACGCTTGCCCGGCTATCAGTGCCGACAAAGGCGATTTCAGAAGCCTGTCGCGATGCCTTTGTGCGGAATTCGACGGTGTAGCCGTCTTTCCCGGGGTTAAAGCCGTCGGCGCTCGTG
>CAMWZB010000109.1 GCA_947178655.1 uncultured Porphyromonadaceae bacterium | reverse complement strand
CGTAGTACACTGCAAGATCCGGGAACCGGTTGGTGATGAGTTTGTGGAAGAGTCCGCGGGCGCAGAGCTCGCTCTCGAAGTGGCCTATGTCGAATATCGCCATGGCTGAGTCTGCAGCGTCGGCAAAGTCGTGATAGCGCACGTCGGCTGTGATGTAGGCTTGTGCTCCGGATGCGGCCGCACGGCCTGTGAACTCGCCTCCCGAGCCGCCGCACAGTGCTATGCGGCGTATGACCATGTCAGGTGAGTATCCTCGCGATGCCTTGATGCAGCCCGGGCTGAATGCCGCGCGGATGCGTTCGGTCAGTTCCGAGCCTTTCACCGAGGTGTCGAACTGTGCCACAACGCCGAGCCCAAGGGTCATGTCGCGGTTGTCAACCGGACGGATGTCTATGCGCAGGTCGGACGCGCACGACATCGACCGCAGTGCCGCCACTGTGGCAGCTACAGTACTGCTGTCTGCCGCCGGGGCTTCTATGCGGCACAGAGGCTCGTGGGTTATGGATATGCCCGGCACTTCATCGTCTGCTGCAGGGGCGCTGCCGATACTTTCGGAGTCGATGTCGAAGTAGTCGCACGACGGTGCTTTGCCGTCGAGGAGCGCCAGGCGCACTTCTTCTGCAACGCTTCGCGGACATGTCACCGACACAGTCGCCGCATGGATGTCAGACGGTGCGAGCACTCTCAGTACTTCTGCACCAAGCAGACGTGCCATCTCATATGATACTCCTCCGCGCGTGCTGTCGAGGGCGGTGTGGCTGCTGTATACGGCCACGCCCGAGCGGATGGCGGCGGCCACGGCGCGCTGCACCGGGCCTCCGGCTTCCGATATGCTCTTGAGTCCTTTGAATATGAGCGGATGGTGCGACACTACCAGGTTGCAGCCTTTGGCCACTGCCTGTGCGATTATGTCGGGAGTCACGTCGAGGCACAGAAGCACGCCGGTGCACTCGCCATCGGAGCTTTCGGGCAGTCCGATCTGAAGACCGGAGTTGTCCCATGACTCCTGAAGGCTGCGCGGTGCGTATTCTTCTATCGCGGCGATTATGTGGGAGAGTTTCATATCGTTATTTCTTTTCGTCGAGTACAATCTCAAGATTGAGTTCGTCAAGCTGCTTGGGGTCAAGAGCTGCGGGAGCGTCGAGCATCACGTCGCGGCCGCTGTTGTTCTTCGGGAAGGCGATGCAGTCGCGGATGCTGTCAAGGCCGGCGAAGAGGCTCACCCAGCGGTCAAGACCGTAGGCAAGGCCACCGTGAGGGGGCGCTCCGAACTTGAACGCGTTCATCAGGAAGCCGAACTGCTCCTGTGCCTTCTCGGGAGTGAAGCCGAGGATTTCGAACATTTTGGCCTGCAGTGCGCTGTCGTGGATACGGATTGAGCCGCCACCGACTTCCACACCGTTTATGACCATGTCGTAGGCATCGGCACGTACGTCCTCGGGCTTGGTGTCCAGCAGAGGGATGTCTTCGTCTTTGGGATGTGTGAACGGATGGTGCATGGCCATAAGACGCTGCTCCTCGTCGCTCCATTCGAACATGGGGAAGTCTACCACCCAGAGGCAGGCGAACTTGTCCTTGTCGCGCAGACCGAGCTGACGGCCCATCTCGAGACGGAGCTCGCACAGCTGCCTGCGTGTGCGCATGGCGTCGTCGCCGCTGAGGATGAGAATCAGATCGCCCGGTTCGGCGCCCATGGCGGCCTTCATCTGCTGGAGCACTTCCTGAGAGTAGAATTTGTCGACGCTCGACTTCACGTTGCCGTCGGCTTCTACGCGGGCGTAGACCATGCCCTTGGCACCAATCTGAGGACGCTTGACGAATTCGGTGAGCGCGTCGAGCTGCTTGCGGGTGTACGAGGCCGCGCCTTTGGCGCAGATGCCGCCGATGTAGGCGGCGTTGTCGAATACAGAGAAGCCGTGGCCTTTCAGGACGTCCATCAGTTCGACGAACTTCATGTCGAAACGGATGTCGGGCTTGTCACTGCCGTAGTACTTCATGGCGTCGGCCCAGGGCATGCGGATGAATGGTTCGGTCAGTTCGATGCCGCGGATGGTCTTGAAGAGATGTTTGGCCATTCCCTCGAAGAGGCTGATGATGTCGTCCTGCTCCACGAAGCTCATCTCGCAGTCAATCTGCGTGAACTCGGGCTGACGGTCGGCGCGAAGGTCTTCGTCGCGGAAGCACTTCACAATCTGGAAGTAACGGTCCATGCCGGCCACCATCAGAAGCTGCTTGAGTGTCTGCGGAGACTGTGGAAGGGCATAGAACTGTCCGGGATTCATGCGTGAGGGCACCACGAAGTCGCGGGCGCCTTCGGGGGTCGAGCCTACCAGCATGGGGGTTTCTATTTCGAGGAAGCCTTTGCTGTCGAGGTAGCGGCGTACTTCCATGGTCATGCGGTGGCGCAGCTCGAGATTCTGACGCACGGGCGTACGACGGATGTCGAGGTAGCGGTAGCGCATGCGGATGTCATCGCCGCCGTCGCTCTCGTCCTCGATGGTGAACGGAGGCACCTCGCTGGCGTTGAGTATATTCAGCTCATCGGCGATGATTTCGATGTCGCCGGTAGGAAGGTGAGGATTCTTGGATGTGCGCTCGGCCACGGTGCCGGTCACTTGTATGACGAATTCGCGGCCCAGCCGGTTGGCGGCTTCGTTAAGGGCGCTGTCATGTTCGGTGTTGAACACCACCTGAGTGATTCCATAGCGGTCGCGCAGGTCGACGAACGTCATGCCGCCCATCTTGCGCACACGCTGTACCCAGCCTGCAAGTGTCACCTTGCTGCCGGCATCGGCGAGACGCAGCTCGCCGCAGGTATTGCTTCTAAACATATATATGAAAGAATTATATTATCGTTGGGACATGCCGCTGATATATACGGAAACTTGGAAGCGGTGCCCGAAGGACGCTTCCAAGGAGTCCGTTTTTACTTGCCCGACTTTGAGCCGAGTTTGACATCGGTCACAGGGTCGAGACCGCGGTGGCGCAGCAGGGCGTCAACCGAAGGCTCATGGCCGCGGAAATTCACGTAGAGGACCATCGGGTCTTCAGAACCGCCCTTCTCGAGGACGTTCTCTTTGAATTTGCGGGCTGTCTCGGGGTCGAAGATGCCTTTTTCCTTGAAGAGCTCGAAGCCGTCGGTGTCAAGGACTTCGGCCCACAGGTATGTATAGTAGCCTGAAGCGTAGCCGTCGCTGCCGAATACGTGCTTGAAGTAAGGTGAGCGGTAGCGGAATGTCAGCTGTCCGGGCATGCCGAGCTGGTCGGCCACTTCTTTCTCGAAGGCCGGAACAGCGACGCTGTCCGGCGGGTTCAGACGTCCGTAGCGCAGGTCGAGCAGGGCAGCGCCTGCGAGTTCGGCGGTGGTGAAGCCCTGGTTGTGCTTAGAGGCGGCGTCGAGTTTGGCGATGAGAGCGTCAGGTATCACTTCACCTGTCTTCCAGTGCTTTGCATAGGTGCGGAGAAGCTCAGGCTCAAGTGCCCAGTGTTCGTGAATCTGCGAGGGAAGTTCCACGAAGTCGCGGTCGACGTTCGTGCCTGCCTGCGAGCGCAGACGGGCCTTTGAGAGCATGCCGTGCAGGCCGTGGCCGAATTCGTGGAACATGGTCTCCACTTCGTCGAGGGTCAGCAGGGCCGGGGTGTCGCCGGAAGGACGGGAGAAATTGCCGATGTTGAATATCACCGGACGCGATGATGTGCCGTCCTCGTTCTCCCAAGAACCCTTGAACTCGCTCATCCACGCTCCCTGACGTTTCGAGGCGCGGGGGAAGTAGTCGGTCATGAACACGGCGATGTGCTCGCCGGTCTTGGCGTCGGTCACGTCATAGACGGTCACCTCGTCGTAGTATTTGGGGGCGTCGGGCATTTCGGTGAATTTCACGCCATACAGGCGCTCAGCCATTGAGAAGATGCCGTTGCGGACGTTGTCGAGGGCGAAGTACTGGCGCACCTCGCTTTCGTCGAGGTCGTACTTGGCTTTGCGGACTTTCTCGGCATAGTAGTAATAGTCCCACGGTTCGATGGTGATGTTGTCGCCGTTTGCGTCGGCGAGTTTCTGCATCTCAGCCACCTCTTCGTTGACGCGTTTCACTGCCGGACGCCAGATCTGCATGAGGAGATTCTCGGCGTTGTCCACTGTCTTGGCCATGACATTGTCGGTCATGTACGAGCCGAAGTTCTCAAAGCCGAGCAGTTTGGCCTTCTTGGCGCGGGCCTGGAGTATCTTGCTGATGACGGGGTAGTTGTTGTATTGGCCGTCCGAAGCCAGTGAGGTGTAGCCTTCGTACACTTCACGGCGAAGGTCGCGGTCGTCGGCAAACTGCAGCAGCGGCAGACGGCTCGGGGCGTGGAGCGTGAACACCCACTTGCCTTCGCCGAGATTGCGCGAGCGTGCTTCGTCGGCGGCCTGGTCGATGCTCGACTGTGGCAGTCCGGCCAGACGTGCCGAATCTTCCACAACCACCTCAAATGAGTTGGTGGCGTTGAGCAGATTCTTGTTGAATGTCAGATAGAGATTTGTCAGTTCGGTGTTCAGGGCTTTCAGCTGCTCCTTGCTTTCTGCGTCGAGCAGGGCGCCGTTGCGAGTGAACTGTTTGTAGTAGTCCTCGACAGCGCGAATCTGGTCGTGGTCGAGACCTGATTCGTTGCGGGTCTCATAGACGTGCTTGATGCGCTGGAAGAGTGCGTGGTTCATCCTGATTACGTCAGAGAACTGAGAGTAGGCAGGGTGGAACTTCACTGA
>CAMWZB010000108.1 GCA_947178655.1 uncultured Porphyromonadaceae bacterium | reverse complement strand
AGGTGCCGGCGAAATCAATGTGGTAACGGTTCAAAACTAAATATGAAAATCTTTAGAAATACCCTCATCGTCATCATCGTCATGACGGCATCTCTCGGCGTCACCGCGCAGAAACTCACTTGGCAGCTCGACTTCGAGACCGTATTCGACAATCGCGAAGGCGACCGCAAATTCGTGCGACCGGAGACTTATTTCTTCACCAGCCTCGCTCCGGAGATAGGGCTGCGCATCAATGACGGCAACCGCATAGCAGGAGGCGTGGTATGGAATCAGCCAATCGGAAGAGAATGGAACGGCTACCGCATATCCCCTACTCTATATTACCGCCACACATCCCGGCTGTGGTCGCTCTCAATGGGCATGTTTCCGCGCAAACAACTCCGCGAAGAGATGCCCGGATTTATGTGGAACGATTCGCTGACCTACTTTCAGCACAACATCCGCGGAGCACTGGTGCAGTATCACAGCGACCATGCATTCGTCGATTTCTATCTCGACTGGCGACAGATGCAGACCGAGCGCAAGCGAGAGGCTTTCAATGTCGTCGGACACGGACAGTGGCAACCGGGAAAGACTCTCTTCGCAGGAGCTCATGTCGTGATGAACCACTTCGCCCTCACACGGCATGCCGCACCCGACGAACACATAGTGGACAACTTCATGGTTCATCCTTACGTTGGCTTGGATTTCAGCCGTCGCACAGCTCTTGACAGCCTTCAGATACGCCTTGGCGCTCTCGTCACCATCGAACGCGACCGTGCTGTCGATGGATGGTCGTCGCCGGTGGGCGCTCAACTCGAAGTCCTGGCACGCTGGCGCTGGCTGACAGTGAAAGAGAATCTGTACATCGGACAGAACCAGCTGCCATCATATATGCGGCACGGCTCGCTCCTGTATCAGGCCGAGCCGTTCTATCAGTCGAAACTGTATAACCGCACGGACATCATCGCGCGATTCTACTCAACCCGCCACGTCGACCTCGAGGCATCGCTCGACTTCAACGTGACACGGGAGAGTTTCATATTCTATCAGCGCCTGACAGCACGTGTGTATATCGGCGGATGCAAATGACCGCCGGGAGGGTTACCAGCCTGTCAGTTCGATGTGTCGCCACAGACATGCCGGCACCAGACGCCATAATGCCGTGACCACCGCCCAGCGTGAGTCGATGACCGACACCCGCCTACCGGAGAGCATGGCACGCTCCAGGCGCGGAGCCACATAGTCAAGACTCATCTCAAGCGGATAGGCATGCCCTGCGATCAGAGCCGTATCCACGAATCCGGGACGAATATCAGATATGATTACGTTGACGTGCTGTTGGTGCGCGAGCTGGTCCAAAGCCTGAAGATATGTCCACTGATAGCGCTTCGACGCCGAGTATGTGGCTGATATGCCTATGCCTTTTGTCCCTGCCACCGACGTAATGACGGCTATATGGCCGGGTACGCGGTTGGCTGTCTGCTTATAGTACTTGTACGCAGCGTTGACTATCCGCGTGAATCCAAGCACATTGGTCATTATGGTACGGTCATCGACCGATGTGTCAAGGTCGGGATTGCGCCAACCGCAACCAGCCGCATAGAGCATATAATCCATTCCGTCTATAAGCTCGATAAGTTTATAGAATCGGTCGACGGCGTCAGGCGACTCAACATCTATGGTAAGGTACTCAATACGGTCAGGATACTTTTCCTTAAGTTCTTTGAGAGGTTCTTCGCGGCGTGCGGCGATGCCTACCCGCCAGCCCAGACGGGCGAAGTCGTCAGCCACCCGACGGCCCATGCCTGACGAAGCTCCGATGATTACGATTTTTTTCATTCTGTGATACTTACGGTGCCGACCTCGGCTTCAGGAAGAATATCATTTCCGGAAGAGACCGGCGCAGGTTCTGAAACGTTTTCATTTAGAACGTCCTGAGCCTTGTGCTTGTTCAGGCCTCCAAGCCCGAAAGTATATATCACTGACACGCTGCCGGAGAAATTCGATTTACGTGAACCGTAGCCGGGGATATACCACGGCTTGCCGTATTCACTGTGGCTTTGGTGTATAAGGCTCTGATAGCGCAGCATCCACCCGGCCGAAATCGGACCACTCAGTTTCACCCGCAGCCCGAAGCTCACTTCAATCCATCCTGCTGTGGCACGCGTCGACGGAATAGAGAATGTCGACGACTCTCCCCAATAGCTGTCATTAAGCGTGATATCGCGCACGCTGAACGAAAACGGAGAGAAGCCGTAGCGCAGGCCTGCGACTACATAGTAGTCCGGGCTTGAGTTGTACAGAAAGTTGTAGTTGGCGCCTATCTTGAAGTAAGGGCTGACAGGAGAGCGGTAGCTGAAGTTGCTCCCCGAAGGCGTATATGCTGCCGTGCCGAGGCCGAATTCAAAAACCGGAAGATAGCGGTTGTGCAACGACAGCTCAGCCCATACGTCGGCTATGCCGTAATGCTGGCCGAAAGCCCTCATCAGAGGATCCCACAGATTCAGTCCTACATGCACGGCATGGAGAAGCGGATACTCCATCTTCGGCACGCGTGCGAGTGTGGTCGAATCGGTCCATTCCTGTCCGGTGATTGTGTCGATATAGATAGTACGGCCGTTCTCGTCAAGGTAGCTTATAGAGGAGGCTCTGCGCTTGGCATTGATACGTGCCGTGTCGTCAGCGGTTTCGTTGACCGACTGAGTCATAGTGGCGGAATTGTTCACGGGGGTCATCCGCCTTTTAGGGGCGGACGAGAACACTGACACGGCACCCGTCAGGAGAAGAATCATGACTATTATAATACGCGTATTCTTCATCGGCGGTCAGTATTGTCATTGTCCGTATTGTCATCGCCGCCACTGTTATCAGTGCGGAAGTAGATGCGTATGCGCTCCACATCGGTGTTCGTTATCACAGGCTCTGTCACTACTACGGAGTCTATCAGATGATTCGTCACAGTCGTGCGGTCTATGGTATACTCATACATGGCACCACACTCCTCTGACGCGAAGTATGGCCGGGACGTGTAGTCGAATGTTATGGTGTCGTTATATGCCGGATCGGCAAGGTCGCCCTGTTCGTAATGGAAGCACCACTGCACCGAACTGTGAGTGGAGCGCATCGGCAGATACACCGACGACACGGCCGTACCCGGCCTGAGCAGTACGCTGTCGCCGGGCGCTCCTACACCATGCACCTGAAGTATGTTCAGAGAGATGGAGGCCGAAGTCTCCGATGAGTAGAATCCGGCCAGCGGTATAGAGCTCTGATTGTCGAGACATCCGTCTGTATTGCACGATGCCGCGGCGGCAAGCAGTCCTGCGAGGAGGACTGCGGTCGGTATGCCTGCGTGTCGTCTCACCTGCGGATGATTATGTCTCCGTAAGACTTGCGTGTCTTTGAGGGCACTTTCGAACCTTCCGCCGGATAGCCCACCGGAAGTATGACTATTGGTACCAGTGCTGAGTCGAGGCCGAGGCCCTCTGAAAGCACTGCCGGGTCGAAATTGCACACCCAGCACGTCGCAAGGCCTTCTGCGGTCGCGGCAAGGCACATATGTTCGGTGGCTATGGAGGTGTCGACATCTATGTGGCTATGATTGTCGAACGGGCGCACCCATCCTTCGGCAGGCACTCCGCATACCACTATGTAGTAAGGCGCTGTTGCAATCCACTCGCGCGAATATGCGTCGGTCACTGCCTTCCGGCCTTCGGCATCGGTGGGCGGAATGACTATGAAGCGCCACGGCTGACGATTGCATGCCGACGGCGCAAGGCGGGCAGCCTCAAGGATATAATCGATTTTCGATTCGTCGGGCAATTCCGGCGAATATGAGCGGCATGAATAGCGCTCGTTTATGAGTTGTGAGAATATATCTTTCATGTTCAGGAGATTTAGATTCAGTCTTCACCTATGACTTCCTTGATTTCGTATTCATTGCGTTTTGGCGAATTGCGCACGACAAGCTCACCGATGAAGCCCGCCAGAAAAAGTTGCGAGCCGAGCAACATCAGCACGAGCGACAGATAGAAGTAGGGTGAATCGGTCACGAGGATGTATGGATGGCCGGAATGCATATGATACAGTTTCATGGCGCCTACGATGATTACGGCGATGAAACCCAGGAAGAACATCATGCTGCCCAACAGGCCGAAGAAGTGCATAGGCTTCTTGCCGAAGCGACCGGTGAACCACAGCGTGGCCAAATCGAGATAGCCGTTCACGAAGCGGTCGAGGCCGAATTTGGTCTTGCCGTACTTGCGAGCCTGATGATGCACTACCTTCTCGCCAATGCGCGTGAAGCCGGCCAACTTGGCCAGATAGGGGATGTAACGATGCATGTCGCCGTACACTTCTATGTGCTTGACCACAGCACTGCGGTAAGCCTTCAGTCCGCAGTTGAAATCATGCAGATTGTCGATGCCGGACACACGTCTGGCTGTGGCGTTGAACAGCTTCGTCGGTATGGTCTTGGAGAGCGGGTCATAGCGTTTCTGCTTGTAGCCGCTCACCAGATCGTATCCTTCGGAAACAATCATGCGGTATAGCTCGGGGATCTCGTCGGGACTGTCCTGAAGGTCGGCGTCCATCGTTATGACGACGTCACCCTTGGCAAGTCTGAAACCCGTATTGAGAGCCGGCGACTTTCCGTAGTTGCGACGGAAAGATGCCCCTTTCACATGTTCGGGGTCATTCTTGCGAAGCTCGCCTATCACGTGCCACGAATCATCTGTCGACCCGTCGTCGACATAAATGATTTCGTATGAGAATC
>CAMWZB010000107.1 GCA_947178655.1 uncultured Porphyromonadaceae bacterium | reverse complement strand
GAAGGGACTCGAACCCCCACGTCCTAAGACATCAGATCCTAAGTCTGACGCGGCTACCATTACGCCACATGCGCAGATTCGGCTACAAAGTTACGTTTTTTTTCGGTTCTGTCCAAATTTTTCTCGAGGCCCGACCGTCAATCGTCGCAATAATGACGGAGAACCCGTCGATACGAGTTAAAAATCTTGCTTTTGGACACAAAACCGACATATCGCCCGTTCTCAACCACGGGAAGATTCCACGCTCCGGTGTCATCGAACGTTTTCATGACCTTGTCCATACTCTCTCCAATCTCGATTTTGGCCGGAGGGATGGACATGAACGTGCTCACAAGCATCCTTCGGTACAGGTCGGGGCGGAACATGATATTGCGAATCTCGTCAAGCAGAACCACGCCTATCAGCTCGCGGTTCTCGTTAAGAACCGGAAACAAGTTGCGTTTGCTCTTGGCGATGGTGTCGACCATGTCCTTGAGGGTCATTTCGGGATATACCGGCAAGAAGTCGGTCTCGATGACATTATTGATTTTCAGCAGCGTGAGGACGGCCTGGTCTTTCTGGTGTGTGAGAAGCTCGCCTCGCTTTGCAAGACGCATAGTGTAGATTGAGTATGGCTCGAATACTTTGATGGTGCCGTACGATATGGTGCTCACAATGAGCAATGGCAGAAAGAGCTCATAACCGCCGGTCAGTTCGGCTGTAAGGAAGATGGCCATCAGCGGAGCATGCATGACTCCGCTCATCACTCCGGCCATGCCCACGAGCGCGAAGTTCTTGGTGGACAGCTCGATGAATCCGAGATGGTTGATGATGAACGCGAAAAGGAATCCCGTGAGGCATCCGACGTAGAGCGATGGCGCGAAAGTGCCGCCGACACCTCCGGCGCCATTGGTGGCCGAGGTGGCAAATGCTTTGGTGAGTATGACCATCCCGATGAACAGAGCGAGAAACCAGACCGAGTCGCGGTCGCTGTAGAAGAGCGAGCCGTTCACAATCGAAGAGGTATCGCCCCCGAGCAGACCTTCGATGGCGCCGTAGCCTTCGCCGTAGAGCGGCGGGAATACAAAGACGAGTCCTGAAAGTATGCAACATCCTGCCAGGGTCTTGAGCCAGGGGTGCCTGAAACGTCCGAAGAAGTTCTCCATCATGTTCATGACACGGGTGAAGTATAGCGATACGAATCCACTGACCACTCCGAGAAGTATCACGTAAGGAATACGTGAGGTATAGAAGTCCTCTGTCTGAGCGAAGAAGAACTCGAATTCATAGCCTGTATACACATATGCTATAGTCGTACTTGTAATCGAGGCAATCAGCAGCGGCATGACCGACACTGTGGTGAGGTCAAGCATGAGCACTTCAAGCGTGAACAGCATGCCGGCAATCGGTGCCTTGAAGATACCGGCTATACCTGCGGCCGCTCCACAGCCCACGAGTATCATCAGAATACGCGGCGACATGCGGAACACCCGCCCGAGGTTCGAGCCTATGGCGGCTCCGGTATATACGATGGGGCCTTCGGCTCCGACTGATCCGCCGAACCCGATGGTGACAGACGAGCCGATGACAGATGTGTAAATATTATGCCGCTTCAGACGGCTCTTGTTCTGAGAGATGGCATATAGTACACGGGTGACACCATGGCTGATGTTATCGCGCACCACATATCGCACATAGAGAGCCGTGATGACGATACCTACCGCCGGCAGAAGGATATATATGTAGTTGCCTGACTCGAGGTTCACTCCTGCCGTGAGCACTTCGGAGATATAGTGGATCAGAAACTTGAGCACAAGTGCCGCAAGACCGCTGAACACACCGACAAAAAAAGCCAGCAGGAGCACGAAGTTTTTCTCCTTGATATGGTGCTCGCGCCACCGCAGGAATGAGAAGAACCACCCGCTGAAACGGCCCGGCGACTTTTCGCGGTTTTCGACAGGTTCGGGCTGCTGTTGTATTGTTGTGGTGTCAGACGATGACATAATGCAAAAATCCTTAGAAATTATAAAAAACCGCCGCTTCACTTGCCAAGACCATTGAGAATGGTATTGACCGAATGAAACAGTATCTTCAGATCCGTACCGAGAGACACGTTCTCGAGGTATAGAATATCATAGTACAGACGGCCAAGCATCTCCTCTACCGATGAGGCATAGCCGTATCTGACCATGCCCCAGGAGGTGATGCCGGGGCGCACCTGATGTATCAGACTGCATGCCGGATGCCGCTCGAGTATCTGGCGGAGATAGAACTCGCGCTCGGGACGCGGCCCGACGATGGACATTTCGCCTTTGAGCACGTTCCAGAACTGCGGCAGCTCGTCCAGACGGTATTTGCGCATGAAGCGGCCGACTCGGGTGATGCGGGGATCGGCCTCGCTCGACAGTGCCGGCCCTGTGGCTTCGGCATCGACACGCATGGACCTGAACTTGATGATTCTGAACGGCTTCTTGTGATAGCCGATACGCTCCTGACGGTAGAAGACAGGGCCTTTGGAATCGAGCCGCACCACCAGTGCGAGTATCAGATAGAAGGGGAGCAGCACGACCAACGCGACCGATGACACCACGATGTCGCCAAGGCGCTTGCAGTTGAGCGCAGCAGGCGATATGTGGGCATTGGTGATGTCGACAAGGGGCTCGTTAGTCACTGACGATATACGCGGACGCGACAGTATCATGCTGTGCATGTCCGGGGTGATGAAAAGCGGGATGTCATAGCGGTAGAGGCGGTTGATGATTTCGCCCGTACCGTATACACCGGCGCTGTCAAGGACTATGATAGCCCTTATGCCAAGTGTGCCGCATAACTCGGGAATGTCGGATTCGGCATGGACCGGGAGGCCCGCGAATGAAGTGACACCGACTCCTGATGTATCGATGCACGCTACAAGTTCAAGGCCGGTATTGCAGCGTGAAGCTCTGATTTTCTCGACTTTATCAAGATGCGCGTCGCTGAACCCCACAAGCAGTGCCGGAATGGAATCGCAGCCCCGTCGCACTCGCCCGGCACGCAATCCGGTGATGACCAGACGCATTATTGACGTAGGCAGGAACAGAGAGAACAGCAACATGAGCATCAGTTCGTAGGCGGTGGCACGCTCGGGAATGGGATCATTGACAAGCACTATGAAGTAGATGCCTATCATGGATATGAACGATACGGTGAACGTGTTGATAAGTTCGTCGAGCCGCGAGCGATACATGGTGTTCGGACGGTTGTACGCGCCTGATATGGTATAGAGCACGATGATGGCCGGAGGCACGACAAACTGCTCTATGACCAGAGTGTCGCTAAGCAGGAAGGACGTCAGCGACACATGGCTGACCACAGACTCCGACGGAAGTGTGTAGTAACGCAATATATTGAAACAGAACCATCCTGTGGCCACCATGAGAAGGTCGGTCACCACCGAAACGAATCGCCGGGCGTTGTATTGGTCCATTCCGTCAGAGTTTTTGGATGCGCGTCAGGGGCGAAGTATCTTGAAAAGGCCGTCTTCCGAAAGGCGTATCACCGACGAAGGCACGGCAGTGCGCCCACAGTCATCGCGACGCGATGTGCACACATAGTCAACCGCATCAAGAATATCCTGAGTGATTTCGGCGAAACACGCCGGAGAAGGCTCTCCGCTTATATTGGCCGATGTCGACACCAGTGGCTTGCGGAAAGCCGAGCACAAAGCTGCGCTGAACTCCTCGGCAGTGACGCGCACTCCGAGAGTGCCGTCCCCGGCGAGCAACTCAGGTGCGATGTGCGCCATCGGCGCCGGACGGTCGTAGACTATCGTGACGGGCTTCTCCGAAAACTCTATGAGCTGGTAGGCCACATCCGGTATGCCCTCGACCGTGCGCTCAAGCTGTGCAACCGAGCCTACAAGAGTGATGAGGGCCTTGGCGTCGGCACGGCGCTTGATGTCGAACACACGGCGCACGGCGGCGCTGTCACAGGCGTCGCACCCTATGCCCCACACCGTGTCGGTCGGATACAGTATCACACCGCCACGGCGCAGCACCTCGACTGCGGCACGGATGTCGGTACGTTGTTCTTCTGTGATCATAGCACTTTGTTTTTAGGCTTGGTAGCCTGGAAGTCTTTCAGATACAGCGGCGTAGAATAAGCCGTATCGATAAAGTCGCGTCGCGCGTACGCACGCTCGGCAAGGGCCACCATATCAACAGCCACGGCATCGACATCAGGCACATAGCGGGCCGACTGTGTGCCGGCAAACACGTCCTGAGCCTTCTCGGCGCCGGAACCGAAGTAAAGTATCGGGCGACCGGTGGCACGGAGACCGGCATAGGAATCAGCATCGAGCACGAGAGGCTGCGGAGCCATCAGCGGCGTCAGGGCGAAGTCGTAGGCGGCGGTGTAGACCTCCATGCGGCGCGCGTCAATCATAGGCACGAATATCGTATCGGGATCGATGCCGTCCACTGAGAACATCACACGCGTGGCCAGTAGTTCGAGCGTATTGATACCTATCATCGATATGTCGAGAGCGTAGGCAAGTCCTTTTCCTTCGCTCAGTCCTATGCGAAGACCCGTATAGCTGCCGGGGCCGAGGCTCACGGCCACGGCGTCAAGATTTATTTCGTGCTCGCGGGCATGGTCAAGACAGTGCTTGACGAATCCGCTCAGCAACGCGGCATGATTGCGACCGTTGAAGTCCTCGCGGTGAGCAAGGACCATACCCTCGGCCGTAAGCGCTGCCGAGCAAGTAGCACCCGAGGTCTCTATATTCAATATTACTGCCATAAATTC
>CAMWZB010000106.1 GCA_947178655.1 uncultured Porphyromonadaceae bacterium | reverse complement strand
CCCCCCCCCCCGCCCCCGACCGCCCCGCGGCACCGGCTCCCCCGCTGGCGGCTACTGCCGCCGCCGGCATAGATTCGCCCCTGTGGGCACCGGTATCGGCCGGTGACGAGACTTCATCGTCGTCGGCATCGTCGCTGTGGTACATATTCTTCACCTGCTTCCTCGGCGGCTTTGTGGCCCTGCTCACTCCGTGCGTATGGCCGATGATACCGATGACGGTGAGTTTCTTCCTGAAGAAGGGCAAGTCAAGAGCCAAAGGCATGGCCGACGCCTTCACCTACGGCGCGTCAATCATCGTCATCTACGTGGCCATGGGCCTCCTCATCACCGTCGCCTTCGGTCCGAGCGCACTGAACGCACTGTCGACCAGCGCCGTGTGCAACATCATCTTCTTCCTTCTTCTGGTGGTGTTCGCCATATCGTTCTTCGGCGCATTCGACATCGCCCTGCCCTCGTCGTGGAGCAACAAGATAGACAACACCGCCGAGAAGACAACCGGTCAGCTGAGCATCTTCTTCATGGCCTTCACACTGGCTCTGGTGTCATTCAGCTGCACCGGTCCCATCATAGGCACCCTGCTTGTGGAAGCCGTCAGCTCAGGCAGCAAGCTCGGTCCGGCAGTAGGCATGTTCGGCTTCTCGCTTGCTCTTGCCATCCCCTTCTGCTTCTTCGCCTTGTTCCCCGGCATGCTTCAGAAAGCGCCCAAATCGGGCTCGTGGATGAACACTGTGAAAGTCGTCCTCGGTTTCATCGAGCTGGCCCTTTCGCTCAAGTTCCTCTCAGTGGCCGACCTGGCCTACGGCTGGCACATACTCGACCGCGAAGTCTTCATAGTGCTGTGGATAGCCATCTTCCTTCTCATGGGCCTCTATCTGCTGGGACAGTTCAACTTCTCGCACTACGGCAAAGCCAACGCTTCGGTGGGCGTATTCCGCTTCTTCCTGGCGCTCATCTCCATATCCTTCGCCGCCTATCTCCTGCCGGGCCTGTGGGGCGCACCGCTCAAGGGCGTAAGCGCCTTCGTTCCGCCCCTGTTCACCCAGGATTTCAACCTCTACGAGCGCGCGCTGACCGAGTACGACGACTATGACGAAGGCATGGCCGTAGCCGCACGCGAAGGCAAGCCCGTATTCGTCGACTTCTCCGGACACGGATGCGTCAACTGCCGAAAGATGGAAGGCGCCGTACTCGACAACGACGCCATCCACGACATGATCGAGAACAATTTCGTAGTCATCAAGCTCATGGTGGACGAACGCCGCCCCCTTCCGGCACCCATCACCGTGGAGGAATACGGCAAGAAGGTCACACTCGAGACTTACGGCGACAAGTGGAGCTATCTGCAGCGCTCGAAATTCAACGCCAACGCACAGCCCTACTACGTCATACTCGACAACGACGGACGCCTCATGTCGGGCCCGTTCAGCTATGACGAGAACATACCGGCCTTCGCCGAATTCCTCGAGAAAGGCATAGCCGGCTTTAAAAAGAAATAAGCCCCGTCACTGACAGCACATACGGCCCTGCATCACCGCTCCGGCGCGATGCAGGGCCGATTTTCTTAGAGGTGACTGTCAAGGCATGCCTCCCGCCGTCATCCGGGCTCTGAATTCACTTTGAATTCACTTTGTCAGAAGAGCATTACTATATTTTGCCAATCGAAAAATATTAGCTAATTTTGTATTGATAAACCAATCCGAATTTCTGCAATGGCCGAAATCAAAATAGCGGGAATAATGCGCGCAGGTGCATTCTCGCCGAACCATATAGGCAACGACACCACAATCTTCAACAACGTCGCCGACCAGTTGCGCAAGCGCGGCTGCGAGGTGAACATATACAGCGAAGAGCAGTTCTGCGCCGGAGCCGCCGACGGCGAGCACATCATCCTCAACATGTGTCGCGAGCATCGCTCCATAGCCATGCTTCAGGAGCGCGAGGATGCCGGCGACCTGGTCATAAACTCCGGATACGGCATCGAAAACTGCATACGCGAGCGCATGACCCGCATACTCATGGGATCGGGCATCCCTCATCCGCAGAGCCTCATCGTCAGCACTGACGAAGGCGTGCGCGAAGCCCTCACGGCCGCCAAGATAGGTCCGTGCTGGATCAAGCGCGGAGAGTCGCACACACAGCACCGCGAGGACGTGTGCTTCGCGCGCCATGCAGAAGAGGCTCAGGAAATCCTTCAGGAGTTCTTTCTCCGCGGCATCAAGCGGGCTGTCATCAACCGCCATCTCGAGGGCGACCTGGTGAAGTTCTACGGCATCGCAGACTCGCCGTTCTTCTACTGGTTCTATCCCTATGAGGTAGGACACAGCAAGTACGGCGACGAAGCCATCAACGGACACGTACGCGACACAAAATTCGACATCGAACGGCTCAGAACCATCTGCAACCGCGCCTCGGAGGTGCTTGACGTCAAAATCTACGGTGGCGACTGCATCATAGCCCAAGACGGCTCCATCAGGATTATTGACTTCAACGACTGGCCTTCATTTGCGCCCTGTCGGGCAGAAGCGTCTCCGTACATCGCCAAATTCGGGATGTCGGCAATGAAGAAGCATAACAAAAACTGACATCATGGCCAATCCGTACCGCAAATCGACAAAGTTGCCCGAGGGTTCGACTCGCCGCTTCCCGATAGTCCCCCGCCTGATTGCCACCTCGCTCGGAGCCGGATTCCTGCCCGTCGCCCCGGGAACGTGGGGCGCCCTTGTGGCGATAGTGCTGTGGCTGCCTCTCTACCTGTGGGCGTCGGCACAGATGTGCGTCATCGTCACAGTCATAGCGTCCGTAGTCATCGGCATCGCCGGAATATGGGCAAGCTCTGAATCGGAGAAATACTGGGGTCCCGACCCGGTGGTGGCCTGTGTCGACGAGACCGTCGGACAGTGGGTATCGCTCATCCCCGTGGCAGGCGTAGCCCTGTGCCCTTGGTGGGAAATCGCTCTGGCATTCGTCCTCTTCCGCTTCTTCGACATCGTCAAGCCTCTGGGCATACGCGCCACCGAACGACTGCCGCGAGGCTACGGCATGATGGCCGACGACGTCGCAGCCGGCATATACTCGGCTATAATCATCTCCTGCATCAATTACTTCTACTTATTTCCGCACCATGCAGCTTAAACGTATCGGCGAAACGCTGCTCAAGAGCGATTCGCTCATCATAACTTATCTCCGGTCGACAGTATCGAGCCAGTGCGCAAGCTGGACCGACTACATCGTATGCTTCTGCCTTTTTGCCCTAACCGGTATCGGCGCCTTCTGGGCCACGGCCATCGGCGCTGTCTGCGGAGGTATCATCAACTGCATCATCAACTATAAGTTCACCTTCCGCGCAGAGGGCTGCCCCTGGCGCGCCGTGGTGGTGAAATACGCTTTCGTGTGGGTCGGAAGCCTCCTGCTGAACAGCTATGGCACAGAAGCATTCTATGGCTTTGTACAGAGCAATGAATGGCTTCAGAGCCTCAATCTGGCCGAGAATACCTACTTCATCGGCTCGCGGCTCTTCATCAGTCTGCTGGTATCGCTGTTCTGGAACTTCACTCTCCAGCGATACGTCGTCTACCGCCACATGCCTTTCGACAGATACATAGTGCGAGTGCTCGGCGGCACATCCAAAACCGAACAATCCTAACAAACCAATCTCTCTTGTCAACCATGACTGCAATGAATATAAAACAAATTGCGAAAACTGCCCGCGACGGTCTCCAGCAGGGCATCTATATGATTATTAATCCGCTCGTGCGCATGCTCATCCGTTTGGGATTCACGCCCAACATGGTCACGACGGTAGGATTCCTCGGCAACGTCGCCGCAGCCATAGTCATCGGCTGGTGCGGATATCAGGCGGCCCAAGGCTCGCCCGTGGACTGGAGCCTCATCACCATAGGAGGCGCTCTCATCATCGGGTTCTCGCTCTTCGACATGCTCGACGGCCAGGTGGCGCGTCTTGGCGGCATGGCCTCGACCTTCGGCGCCATGTACGACTCAGTGCTCGACCGCTACTGCGAGCTCTTCACCCTCGGAGGCATTTCGTACTACCTCATATGCTGCGGCAATCTCCCCGGTGCCGCCATCACCTTCCTTGCCCTGATCGGCAGCATCATGGTGAGCTATGTGCGCGCCCGCGCCGAAGGCCTCGGCCTGGAGTGCAAGATAGGATTCATGCAGCGCCCCGAGCGCGTGGTGGTGACGGCTGTCGCCACTATAGGGACAGGCCTCACCGGGCAGTATCTCACTGAATGCCCGGCATTCGACCCCAACATCATCCTCGTGGCGGCGATGGGCATCATAGCTGTTTTCGCCAATATCACGGCTTTCGCCCGCATCAGCCACAGCCGCCGCGAAATCGAACGCATCGAAAAACAAAACTGACATGACTCTGCGATATCCTACCGGCAAAGAAGCACTGTGGTGCGCGGCATCGCTGGCCCTGTGGCTGGCTGTGACGGCTCTTTTCATCGGCTTCCGGCCTGAGCACGTGGTGATGGCGGTGCTGATATTCGCACTCTTCTTCGTCAGCGGAGTCACACGACGCGTGGTCATAGCGCTATTGCCATTCTTCGTATTCGGCATAAGCTACGACTGGATGAACATCGTCCCCAACTACGAGGTCAACCCCGTCGACACCGAAGGGCTTTACAACGTCGAGAAGAGCCTTTTCGGCATCTCCGCAGCAGAGGGTGTGAGACTGACCCCCAACGAGTTCTTCGCCCTGCACAACTGCGCTGCGATGGACTTCATGGCAGGTATCTTCTATCTCTGCTGGGT
>CAMWZB010000105.1 GCA_947178655.1 uncultured Porphyromonadaceae bacterium | reverse complement strand
GTCATCACCCACTATCAGCGCCTGCTCGACTACATTAAGCCCGACGTCGTACACATATTATATAAGGGACGTATCGTGTACACGGGCGGTCCTGAGCTGGCTCTCGAACTCGAGGAGAAGGGTTACGACTGGATTAAGGAACAAGTTGACAATAATTGACGATGAGCAAGTACGCACAAGTATTCGGGCAGTATCTCGACCTCTGCCGTCAGGTGGAGGGACGACGTCGCGCGGCGGCTCCGCTGATAGCTCGGCTCAACAAGGCCGGAGCTGATGCTCTGGGGCGCATCGCCGAGACTTACCGACCTGACCCGATGGCCGTGCCTCAGACGCGGCCTGACAGCCTTTTTGCTCCTGACTATGGCGTCAACCTGTTGCGGGTCGACCTTCCGGTCAATGCCTCCGAGGCTTTCCGCTGCGGGGTGCCGAATCTCAACAGCTACGTCGGCATAGTCGGCAACGACTCATTCCACCCCACCGGAAGCCTTCAGTCGCTGCCGGAAGGCCTCACAGTGTGCTCGCTCGCCGACGTTCCGGAGTGTCTTGAAGAAAAAGTTATCAACAGACTTATCCACATTGTTGATAACTCTGTTGAAACAGGCGACCCTTCCGAGGCTCTGAACGCACTGCTGCTGAGCGACGGCATACTAATCCACGCTGCCGCAGGCGTGAAAGTCGACAAGGCTGTCCAGATAGTCAATATCTCCAATCCTGCCACTCCCATGCTTGCTCCGCGCCGAGTGGTGGTCATAGCCGAGGAGGATTCCGAACTGAAAGTGCTTCTGTGCGATCATTCGCAGGCTCCGACGGTAGAGCATCTCAGCCTTGAGTGTGTAAATGTCGAGGCCGCAAAAGGCTCAAAGATAGAAATCTACGATATAGAAGAGGGGCAGCTGACGTCGCGCCGCGCGTGGCGGCTCAATGCCCGTCAGGCCGAGCGGTCGACTTTGTCTGTGGCAACGGCTTTTCTGCAGGGCGGCATCTCGGGCAATGGTTTCCGTGTAGAGTGTACGGGTGATTATACACAGACCTCTCTCAGCGGACTTGCCATCTGTGGCTGTGGACAAGTTGTTGATAACTCTGTGACGCTTGTGCATAAAGGTGTCCACGGCACGAGTCATCAGAACTTCAAGACCGCACTCTACGATGATGCGAGGGGCGGATTCGGAGGTAAGATTGTCGTCGCGCCCGGCGCCATGTTCACTGATGCGCACCAGTCGAACAAGAATCTGATTATCGGCGATGACGCACGAATGAACACTGCTCCTCAGCTCGAGATATACTGCGACGAGGTGAAGTGCAGCCACGGAGCCACTACGGGCAGTCTTGACGACCGTGCGATGTTCTATATGCAGAGCCGCGGCATTCCGGCCGACGAGGCCCGGCGGATGCTCACCCAGTCGTTCATGAGTGATGTCATCGACGCAATCTCGTTCGAAGTGTTGCGCCAGCGCATGCATGTGCTGGTCGAGAAACGCCTCTCCGGTGCCGCCGCATCGTGTGACACCTGTGCCACTGCGTGCGGCAATCAGTCATTAAATACAGAATTATAATGTCAACAGCATCATACGACGTTCAGTCCATCCGTGCGGACTTCCCGATTCTTGACCGCAAAGTCAACGGCAAACCGCTGGTGTACTTCGACAACGCCGCCACGTCGCAGACTCCGCGCTGTGTTGTGGAGGATATCGACGATACATATTATCATACCAAGGCTAATGTGCACCGCGGAGTCCACACTCTGTCGCAGGAAGCTACGGCAGCCATGGAGGCTTCGCGCGAGTGCGTGCGCCGGTTCATCAATGCAGCGTCAACCGACGAAGTTATCTTCACCCGTGGCACTACCGAAGGGCTCAATCTGGTGGCTTCGTCATATGGCAGCCTGCTCAGCGCCGGCGATGAGATTATCCTCACGGTCATGGAGCATCACTCCAATATCGTGCCCTGGCAGTTGCTGGCTTCGCGCAGCGGCGTAGTCATCAAGGTTGTGCCCTGCGACGAACGCGGGGTGCTCGACATGGATGTCTATCGGTCGCTGTTCACTGACCGCACGCGTCTGGTGTCGGTGGGCCATGTGTCGAATGTGCTCGGCACGGTCAATCCTATGGCCGAAATGGCCCGTATCGCTCATGAGCACGGCGCAGTCATCTGCGTCGACGGTGCTCAGGCAGTGTCGCATCTGAAGGTCGATGTGCGTGCGATGGGTGCCGACTTCTACGCGTTTTCGTCGCACAAGATGTATGGCCCCACGGCCACCGGCATCCTCTATGGCCGGCGCGAACTTCTCGAGGCTATGCCTCCCTATCAGGGCGGAGGCGAGATGATAGGACACGTCAGCTTCGGAGGCACCACATGGGCTGACCTGCCTTATAAGTTTGAGGCCGGGACTCCCGACTTCGTCGGCGCGGCAGCCCTGAAGGAAGCCATAGAGTACATGGAGCGTATCGGCATAGAGTCTATCGCCGCGCATGAACATGACTTGCTTGAGTATGCCACAGAGGGCATGCTGACTGTGCCCGGGCTCCGTATCTACGGCACCGCTCCCGGCAAAGCCGCAGTTATTTCGTTCCTTATCGGGTCGGCGCACCACTATGATACGGGCATACTGCTTGATCAGCTCGGCATAGCGGTACGCACCGGTCACCACTGCGCGCAGCCACTGATGGAGCGCTTCGGCATCGACGGAACAGTCCGCGCGTCGTTCGCCGCATACAATACGCGAGAGGAGGTCGACTCATTTATTGCCGCCCTTCGCCGCGTGTCCGCCATGCTCGTCTGACTGATATCAACATTATTATAGATACAATCATGCTGAAACAAGGAGATTTCATCCCTGAGGTTCTTGGCACGGATTCCGAAGGACGGCAGGTCAAGTCCGCCGATTATGCCGGCAAGCCTCTCATCATATATTTCTATCCCAAGGATAGTACGCCCGGCTGTACGGCAGAGGCATGTTCGCTGCGCGACGGCTATGATGCGCTCCGAGCGCGCGGATATACCGTCGTCGGTATCAGCAAGGATTCTGTGGCGAGCCACGGCAGGTTTGCGTCAAAGTACGGCCTGCCCTTTGCGCTGCTGAGCGACTCCACGACCGAGGTGAATCAGTCATTCGGAGTGTGGCAGAAAAAGAAGATGGCCGGACGCGAGTACATGGGTACGGTCCGCACCACCTTCATCACCGACTGCGACCATCGCATAACACACGTCATCACTAAAGTGGATACGAAGAACGCCGCCGGCCAGATTCTTGAGCTTCTATGAATTCCGCCTGAACGGCATCTCGATCCACGTAGCCAGTTTCCACAGTTTCTCCAGCGGCCCGTGGGAATGGTGTGAGAGCCATACGCGGCACAGAACGTACTGCACGGCGAAGATGGCCACGCCCACTAAGATGCTGGCCGTGATGCCCAGCCGGAGGTACAGGCCCCAGTAATAATATAGGGCAGAGCCGACGATGCCTTGAGTGACATAGTTTGTCATGCTCATACGGCCGTAAGGTATCAGCAGAGACAGAACCCGGGATAATTTCCGGGTTTTATAATATCCGAAAAGCAGGCCGCTCACCATTATGAGCATGAAGCAGAGCTTGTGGAGCGATGATACGAGGATGCCTAATGGGCGGAGTATGCGGGCGTCGGTCACGAAGTCGCCCATCATATTGCTGAGTCCGTAGAGGGGGAAGAAGCCTATCAGCGCCCATGCGAGCACCCGACCCCAACGTCCGACATATTCGGATTTGAACCATCCCCGGCGCCCTATCAGCATGCCGATGAGGAAAAGGCCTGCGGTCTGGAATACACGGCCGTTCTCCCAGGCCCATGCCAGCGACACTATCTGACCCTCTACGAGGTTCACTTTCATCATCTCCCAGAATCCGGCTCCGCTTTGAGCTGCCATCGTGGCCGCCCAGTAAGGGCCCTGGTCGATGGCATAGGGTGTGTATCCGGCGCTTATCAGTGAGCATGCAATCTGCCACAGACATACGGGCTGAAGCATGCATATGGCTGCAGCGGTGAGCACTGTGCGGTCGGAGCATCGGCAGAAAATGACGGGGACTATGCCTACCAGAGCGTAGAGCACCAGCACTTCTCCGGTGAAGAATGCCGCGTTGAGCTGCCCGATGAGCAGCAGTAGGAACAGTCGCCAGCAGAAGCGGAGCCTGAAGTCGCGCCCGCGCAGGCGCTGGTTGTCATCCTGAATGAAGAAGCTGAACCCGAACAGCAGTGCGAATATGGCGTAGGCTTTGCCTCCGAACATGAAAAAGAGTCCGTCCCATATGGCTCGGTCGGTGAAGTTGAGCCATGCGCTCTGACCGTCGGTGTCGGGGAATGAATAGAAGTTGAAGTGCTCGATTGAGTGCAGCAGGATGATGGCCAGCACGGCGAATCCGCGAAGTACATCGGCCGCGTCTACCCTTGAGTGCCGTCTGACGGCAGCGGTGTCTGTCATATGTATTCTATTTGAGGTTATGATTAGAGGCAAAGTTAGTCCTTTTTTATATGACAGGCAAGTTCGAGAGTGTCTTATTTATAGCAGACGAGAAAAAAAGAATATTGCCTCGTGATGGAATGTGTTGATATATAGGAAGTTGTGTTTTTGAGCGAAATTTTCTTGAAAAAAACTTGCAGAAATGTTTTGCAGAATCAAATATGTTGCGTAACTTTGCAATCGCAAACGGGAAACGAGCCGTCAAGGTCGCTACCGGATGTAGAGAAAATTGAAAAATATGCCTCTTTAGCTCAGTTGGCCAGAGCACGTGATTTGTAATCTCGGGGTCGTT
>CAMWZB010000104.1 GCA_947178655.1 uncultured Porphyromonadaceae bacterium | reverse complement strand
ACCCTCACTCTTGAGGATGACGGTGAAATCAGGCGTCAGGTGCGGACACAGAATGCAGGTTCGGACAAGGGGAAACTTGTTCCGACGGATATCGGCATGATTGTGAATGACTTCCTGACAGAGTACTTTCCGAATATCCTGGACTATAACTTCACGGCCAACGTGGAGGAGGTGTTCGATGAGATAGCGCACGGCCGTCTGCCCTGGAATGATGAGATAGGGCGGTTCTACAAAGAGTTTCATCCGGCTGTCGACTCGGCACTGACGATTACGAACGGACCTAAATTCGGAGAGCGTCTTTTGGGCCAGGACCCCACGACGGGAGAGCCGGTGAGCGTCAAAATCGGGCGTTTCGGTCCTGTCGTGCAGATCGGAGACAGCGAGGCCGAGGCCAAGCCGCGGTTCGCGTCGCTGCTTAAGGGACAGTCGATGTCGACCATCACTCTTGAAGAGGCACTGGGACTGTTCGAGTTCCCCCGAGAACTGGGAGACTATGAGGAGAAGCCAGTGAGCGTCGGTATCGGTCGCTTCGGTCCGTACGTACGTCACGACAACAAGTATGTGTCGATACCTCCTGAGATGGCTGCCACAGAGGTGACACTCGAGCAGGCAGTGAATCTGATCGAGTCGAAGCGACAGGCAGACCGTCAGAAGACCATCACAGTCTTTGAGGAAGACCCTGATGTGCAGGTGCTCAACGGACGTTACGGTCCCTACATAGCGTATAAGAAGAAGAACTACAAGCTGCCCAAGGGAATCGGCGATCCAGCCGGAATCACTCTCGAGCAGGCCCGTAAAATCATATCCGACGCCGATGCGGCTCCAGCTCCGTCGCGTCGAACAAGTACTAAAAAGAAGAAATAGCCATGCATCACCGCCGCCCACTGGCCGCCAAACCGGGCACACAGCCCGGCACATTCCGGCCTGACAATATACTGACATTCACAGCTACGGAAGGCACACCGGAGAAGTTGCTCGACTTTCTCCTGACGGTCTTTCCGTCGGCGCGCCGCACGACGGTGAAGGACTATCTGAAGTACCGACAGGTGATGCTCAACGGCACTGTGACGACGCAGTTCGACTCGAAGGTGGCACCAGGCTCCGAAGTCAAGGTGAACACGACCCGTGAATTTCAGGTGTTCTCTCATCCGCGCATCAAGCTGGTGTACGAGGACGATGACGTAATCGTAATCGAGAAGGGCTACGGGGTGCTGTCGATGGGAACTGACAAAATCAAGGACGGTACGGCCTATTCGATACTTCGCGAGTATCTGAAGCGCAAGGATCCGCGGAACAAGCTGTTCATCGTGCACAGGCTCGACCGTGACACAACGGGGCTTATGATGTTCGCCAAGACCCGCGAGGCCAAGGACACGATGCAGCACAACTGGAACAATATGGTGCTCGAGCGGAAGTATGTAGCCGTCATCGAGGGTGATCTCGAGCCTGAATCGGGTGAAATCCGGAGCTATCTGGCAGAGAACTCGGCCCACGAGGTGTACTCGACCAATGATCCGGAGCAGGGAAAACTTGCTGTGACATACTACAAGACCCTGAAGCGCCGCAAACCTTACTCGCTTGTGGAACTGAGCCTTGCAACGGGGCGGAAGAATCAAATCCGCGTTCATATGAAGGACAAGGGTCATCCAATCGTCGGCGACCGGCGCTACGGTGCCGGGGCATCGCCAATACACCGTCTGTGTCTCCATGCCCAGACACTTCGCTTCGTGCATCCTGTAACCCGCAAGGACATGAACTTCAGCGCGCCTCTGCCGGCGGGCTTCTTCCGTCTGGTGTGAGATGGTGGTAATCAAACGTCTGTATCTGTATATGCTGCAGCGGTTCATGCCGCTGCTGGCGATGACGTTTTTCATCTGCCTCTTCATCGTCCTGATGCAGTTTCTGTGGAAGTCGATAGATGACCTCGTGGGAAAGGGCCTGGATGTATCGGTCATCGCCGAGCTGTTCCTTTATGCCGCCCTGACGATGGTCCCCATGGCGCTTCCTCTTGCAGTGCTTCTGGCGTCGCTGATGGTGTTCGGCAACTTAGGCGAGAAGTTCGAGCTGACTGCGATGAAGGCGTCGGGGATATCACTTTTCCGCATCATGAAGCCTCTGACGGTGGTGATGGCATTTATAGCCGTCGGAGCATTCTTCTTCCAGAACAATGTGCTTCCGGTGGCACAGACCAAGATGTGGTCGCTGCTCTTCTCGGTGCGTCAGAAGTCGCCGGAAGTGGAGATTCCGGTCAAGTCGTTCTATGACCAGATTCCGAATATGAATCTGTACGTAGAGAGCAAGAACCCGGAGACGGGTATGCTCTACGACATGATCATCTATGATCTGTCGCGCGGTCTTGACAATTCGCGAGTCATCCTTGCCGACTCCGGGAGGTTCAACTTCACAGAGGACAAGACGCGGCTGTTCATGCAGCTCTATTCGGGCGAGATGTTCGAGAATATGCGCGACAACACCATGGGGGCTACCTCGGGTCAGCGTCATCTGCCGTTCCGGCGCGAGCACTTCTCGGAGAAGGAGGTCTACTTTCCGTTCGACGCGAACTTCAACCGCGTCGACGAAGGGGGCATCCGCAGCCAGTACGTGGGTCAGAACATCAGCGAGCTGCGTCACTCGATAGACTCTATCGGTCATCAGGTGGACTCTATCGGCAACCGTTATGCCGCGGAGCTAATGACGATGGCCATCATGGGTATCCAGGGCCGGAGCGTGTCGAACTCCGGAGACCGGCAGTTGACTGAACTTCGGCCCGACGTGGCCCTTTCAGAGCCATTGGACGTGGATTCGCTCTTCACGAGTCCCACTCCGAGCTATGCCAAGAGCTACCTGACGCAAGCTCTTGCGAAGGCCAAGCGTCAGAAGCAGGAGTACCAGTACAGGAGTCTTGTGCTTGCCGAGCAGGCCAAGCTGATGCGCCGTCACGACATAGAGATGCAGAAGAAGTTCACGCTTTCGTTCGCGTGCATAATATTTTTCTTCATCGGCGCTCCATTGGGCGCAATCATCAAGAAGGGCGGTCTCGGCACACCTCTGGTGATTTCGGTGCTTCTGTTCATATTCTACTATATCATAGACAATATGGGCTATAAGATGGCCCGCGACGGAAAACTTCCCGTATGGGAAGGCATATGGCTCAGTTCGGCAGTACTTCTGCCCCTTGGCGTTGTGCTGACGTATATGGCAGTTGGCGACTCCGTTCAGCTGAACTTCGACGGCATCACCCGCTTCTTCCGCCGCCTGACGGGCCATGAGGCCAAACGCGACCTGACGGTCAAGGAGGTCCACATGACCGACGTCAATCCGAGGGAGGCGCTGGAGATGCTCGAATCATTCCTTGTGCTTGCCGAGGGCGAACACGCCCGTCTGTCGAAGCTGTCGAAAGTGAGGCGACTGACTGTCCGCGGGCCGTCGGAAGCGCTGTCGGGGCCACTCAATCAGCTTGTGGACTATCTGTCAAACACGAGCAGCATCCATGTAATCAACCTCCTGAATCAATATCCCTTTAATCCTACAACGCGGAATCTGCCGACAATCACAAGCACAACGAAGGCTCTGATTGAGCGTATAAGCCACGACCTTCCGGCAGACGCGCCAAACCAACCGAACTATGAACCGGGACATACGACTTGACAACATCGAAGATGCCATCAACGACTTCAAGGAAGGCAAGATGGTAATAGTGGTCGATGACGAAGACCGCGAAAATGAAGGTGACCTGATTGTTGCCGCAGAGAAAATCACACCCGAGCAGGTGAATTTCATGCTGAAGAATGCGCGCGGGGTGCTGTGTGCTCCTATCACGATGTCGCGCTGCCGCGAACTTGATCTTCCTCATCAGGTGGAGAACAATACGTCGGTGCTCGGGACACCGTTCACTGTGACTGTCGACAAACTCGAGGGGTGCAGTACGGGAGTGAGCGCCGAGGACCGCTGCGCCACCATACGAGCACTTGCAGACCCGTCGTCGACCCCCGAGACATTCGGACGTCCGGGCCATATCAATCCTCTGTACGCACAGGATCAGGGAGTGCTTCGCCGCAGCGGCCACACCGAGGCAGCCGTCGACCTTGCCCGTCTTGCCGGTCTTCAGCCTGCCGCCGCACTGATGGAAATCATGAGCGACGACGGCTCGATGGCCCGTCTGCCCGAGCTCCGGCGCCACGCAGACGAATGGGGAATGAAACTGATATCGATCCGCGACCTGATAGCCTACCGACTGGCGTCGGAGCAGCTTGTCGAGGAAGGAGTGGAAGTGGACATGCCGACCCAATACGGACACTTCCGTCTGATTCCGTTCAGGCAGAAGAGCAACGGGCTTGAACACATAGCCATCATCAAGGGAGATATCTCGGACGGCAATCCTGTGCTTGTGCGCGTACATTCGTCATGCGCGACGGGCGACATATTCGGGTCGAAGCGCTGCGACTGCGGCGACCAGCTTCACAAGGCGATGGAGATGATCGAGAAGGAAGGCCGAGGCGCTGTGGTGTATCTCAATCAGGAGGGGCGCGGCATCGGTCTGATGGATAAAATCCGGGCCTACAAACTCCAGGAAGAGGGTCTTGACACTGTAGAGGCCAACATACACTTAGGGCACGAGGCTGACGAGCGCGACTATGGTGTAGGCGCGCAGATACTGAACCTGCTTGGCATCCGGAAGATGCGCCTGATGACGAACAATCCCGTGAAGCGCATCGGACTTGAGGGCTACGGTCTCGAAGTGGTGGAGAATGTTCCGCTCGAGGTGCAGCCCAATCCGTACAATCTGCGCTACATGCACACGA
>CAMWZB010000103.1 GCA_947178655.1 uncultured Porphyromonadaceae bacterium | reverse complement strand
ATGAATGCACCGCCGTTGGCGAGCATATCGGAGTCAACTGCGAGGCAGCGGATGCCACGGACGTCCTTGACGGTATCGAGGAGTGCGCAGGCTTCGGCAGTGATGGCGGCGATGTCGACACCTTCAACACCGTGACGGAACTGACGGCGGAGAGGATTATAGTTCACCGAACCGCGGAATGTATCGGCACAACCTTCAGCCTTGACGAGCTTGACGAGCTCTGCGGCAACTGCGACGGCCTTCGAGGGACAGCACGAAAGGTTGATTTCGACTGCCGAGAGGGTGATGTCCTTGAGCAGCACAGCCACATCGGCGGGATCCTTGACTTTGAATCCGAGCGAATTGATGCCTTTGTTGAGTACGTCGAGAGCAATCTCGTTGGCCTGTTCGGGAGTGTCAGCTATGATGTTCTGACGAGACAGCCAATCATTGTCTGTACGGGTACCGCGAACGTAAGGGAATTGACCGGGGAGTGAATCGGTCGTCTTGAGGTCTGCGATGTCTTCAGCACGGTAAACCGGCTCGACATTGAAGCCTTCGTTGGTTCTCCATACCAGTTTCTTGTTAAAGTCGGCACCTTTGAGGTCCACTTCTACCTTGGCACGCCATTCGTCGTAGCTCACAGGAGGAAACTGATCGAACAAATTTTCTCTATTTTCTGCCATATTGATATCTTTAAAAGATATGTATTTAGTTGTGTTTGAGGCTTGTTGGGGATAAACGGATTTAAGGCGCAGCCACAGCGCCCTGCGAGGCACATGGCTGACGGAGCAAAAGTAACAAATAATAGTCGAATCCGCAAATTTTTCGGTGGATATTTCCGGCAGTCTTCAAGTACCCGGCAATAAACCGACAATACTACGGCGCTGTCAGTAAACTCAGAATTATCAGACACATCACATCCAAGGACCACACGGACACATCGGCCGAATGTGTCAGATTCATCCGCCCGTACCTTCCCACGCACTGACAAACCGCCTCGCGACTGTCACGGCGTCATTATGCCGCCGCACGAAGCCGGGACCGCAGGCTGCCATCGACCGGAGTAATTCCGGATCATCGACTAATGCGAGCAGCCTGGCATAGGTACCTTCGAGGTCAAGAGGATCGGGATTGAATACAGGACGCAGGCCGGGCGGTTCGCCGATGAAGCGGTAGTACTCCTCCTCGCCGCCTGAAATGGGGATGACGCCCATCGACATGGCCATCAGAGCTGTCGTGCCGGGTGTATAGGAGTAGAGCTGGTCGCAGACGATATCGCAGCCGGACAGGACACGCACGAAGTCAGCGAAGGGCATATTCGGAGGCGACACAATCTCAACACGCCCGGGACGCTCTGCCTCAAGGCGATGAAGCATCGGAAGAAGCACGTCCGCCCCCTTCTCGCCTTCGCGTCCACGGCGACAGGCGTAGAGTATACGGATTTTGCCGTCTGTGCGATTGCTATGGCGTGGCAGACCGGCCGTATCGACAGGAATTCCGCCGTATGTGACGGGTAATGACGGATGCTCGGCCTCTATGATGCGATGATATTCGTACAGAGCGGTCACGGCGCCGTCTATATGACTGTAGAATACATCGTTGTATGCGGCAAGCACAGGCGACATCCACTGATCGTACTGAGCGTTGGAATCCTCCCGCCATGCCATAGGACGGCCTTCAACCTGCCACTCCGAATATGCCAGCGCAGGATGAGACGACGTCAGATTCCTGACAAGCGAATGGTCGTAGCCTATGGCCGACAGGAAGAGCGAACCGTTCTGCCGGCGGAAGCGGCGAAGAAGGCTCTCAAGTCGGGCAGGCCGAAGCTGTATGAATCCCGGAGATATGAACTGCACCACGTCAAAGCCGCGCAGAGATGTAGCCTGAAGAAGAGACATGCGGCCGTAGAGAGCCAGACCGGCGGCTTTGGATGCTCCGCGCGATACATCGATGTCGCGCGGCGTGCGTATCCACCCTCCTCCGTCCGAAGCGAGGCACACTTCATGCCCGAGCGATTGCAGGCCACCGGCGAGTGCCGCATGGTAGTTGCTGGCATCACCCATCAGAAGTATCTTCATATCCGGCGACTTTTTACGATTGAGTAGACGAACCCTTCAAGCAGATGCCACAGCGAAGTGACGAACAGGCCCGGCGACCGCCACGCCTCAAGCGGAAGCCTTATGAAAGCCGCGGCAGGGCCGCGGCATACGCGCATCACCGCACCGCGGGCACGGATAACTCCGGGGCGGGCACCGTCGCGCGTACAGGTGGTGGGCCCGGGATGCACTACTGCGCATATATCGCGGAAGCAGCCCTTCAGGCCGCTTTTGAGCGCATTGTGCAGAAATATGTTCTCCTCGCCTGCTGCAAGAAAGGGAGCGCCGATGCCGAAAAGCGGACTGAAGCGAAGTCCGGCTTTCTCCACAGCGCGACGACGCAGAGACATCTCGAAGGACACCGGGCTATAGAACCGGTATGGTTCCGAGAGATTCCAGCCATCCGGCGGATAGACGTGTTCCTCGGGAATCTCGGCATGAGTGCACAGCACGTCGAGCGACGGGTCGGCGTCGAACGCGGCTATTATCCGCCGCAGCCCGTCAGCCTTGTAGAGAAGGTCGTCGTCAGCAATATGCACATATTGAGCCGTAGCCAGATCAAGCGCATGGTTGCGGTTGACGCTAAGCCCCCGGTCGTCGAACTGATAGACCTCTATGTCGTGACGACGAGCCAACGCAGCCCGGGCCGGAGCCGTATTGATTCCATCGGGATTCTGGCACACGACTATGTAGCGCACTTCCGGAAGCATGGGGAGCTGTCCGGGAGCGATCTGCGACAGACGCGCGGCAGTGGTGCATATGAGGACTTCGAGTTTGACCATCAGCGTCTCCGTCAACGATATCCGGCGGCGATGTCGGCGACGATGCCGCACATCTCGTCATAGTGTTCCTCCATGCTCTCGAGCAGACGGTGCTGGGCGCGTGCACGCACCAGATTGTGGTCGGCATAGGCCGTCTTGTAGTAGGTGTCGCCGTCGATGTAGTCCATCAGGAAGCGCAGTTCCTGCTCAAAAGTGAGATAGCGGGCGGAAAAAGCGAGCCAATTCAGTTCCTCATCATTAAGATGAGCGGCCTGCTGCGACAGGTAACCCTCGGTATATGCCCTAAATACAGGCATTGAAAGCGACACTCGGGAGAGGTCGCGGTCATCCTCGTCGCCGGTATTTGCATACGAGCGGATGGCGTCGCCGAAGTCGTTCAGAGCAGGCGCGGCCATGACCGTGTCAAGGTCGATGACACAGAGCACGCGTCCCGAACGGTCGAAGAGAATATTGCTTATTTTGGTATCGTTATGGGTCACTCGCACAGGGATGACTCCGTCATCGACGAGCCGACGGAATGCAAGCATCTCTTCCTTGCGGGCTTCTATTCCGGCAATCTCCCGGGCCACTGACGCACAGCGGCCGACGCGGTCGGTCTCCAGGACTTCGGCCCACTGCCTGAAGCGGTGACGGATGTCGTGAAATCCCTTGATGGTCTCGTGCAACGGCTCATTGAAATCCGAGAGCTGAGCTTGAAACCGTCCGATGCCCTCTCCTCCCATTCGGGCCAGATCAATACTGTCGGCCCGGTCGTAGGTGACAGTATCGGGGATGTACACGCAGGCAGCCCAGCAGTCGCCGGCACTGTCACGCACACAAAGAGAGCCGTCGGCAGCAGGCACTACCGTGAGCACCTCGCGTGCAGGATCGCCGCCGGCTGCTATGACCGCGCGCCTGATGTGCGCCGTCACACGGCTGATATTGTCCATCATCGCAGGAACGTCATGGAAGATAGATCGGTTCTTGCGCTGCAATATGTAGTCGGGCGAGCCGCCCTGAGTCCGTACGATGTACGTGTCGTTGATGAAACCTTGTCCGAGAGGGTCGATGCGGTCGACCTTGCCCTCGAAAGCGAATCCGGCTGCAATATGGCTGATGTCGGGCATAGATGAATGTGTCTGAGGTGATACGGCAAAGGTAGCAAAAATACCCGACACTCAATCGTTCCGCACCGTTTTTTCTTCGCGGCCCGGCAAAATCACCGAAACCGCCACACACACAATCAGTGCCCAGGGATAGTAAAGATAGGGGAACGGAGCTGCCGGGGATATACCGGCAAGAGAAGTCGCCAGCAGCGTCTGCGCACCATAAGGAACGAGGCACTGCACCACGCACGAACATGTGTCAAGAAGCGAGGCACACTTGCGGGGCCGGATGCCGAACCGTCGGGCGAGCTCCCGCGACAGAGAGCCTACGGTGATAATAGCCACCGTATTGTTGGCCGTGCAGAGATTGACCAGTCCCACCAGTACGGCCACACATCCTTCGGCACCGCGCATACCACGTATACCACAGGTAATCGATTGTATCAGCCATTCTATGCCGCCGCACGCCTTCACAAGTCCGAGCATTCCGGCCGACATAAGGGTAATCACAATCAGGCCGCCCATTCCATCGATGCCTCCGCCCATGAATCCGCAGAGCTGGAGCAGTCCGAAGCCCTGCTGTAGCCCCATGCCGAAGGCTATCAACGCTCCAAGTGACAGAACTATCGTGACATTGACGCGCATCAGCGCCGTAACTATCACCACCGCATAGGGCAGCACAAGCCATGGAGAGGCATCCACGGATGTCTGTACGGCACCGTCGGCCAGACCATAGGACATGGCCACATATAAAACCAGCGTGATGATGGCCGCCGGCAGTGCTATGATGATATTGGCCCTGAACTTGTCAGCCATATCACATCCCTGCGACCGGGTGGCGGCGATGGTCGTGTCAGAGATGAACGACAGATTGTCGCCGAAAAATGCACCTCCGAGCACCACTGCAATCATGAATGGCACACTCACCCCCGCCCCAGGAGCTATCTCGGCAGCCAGAGGAGCCAGAGC
>CAMWZB010000102.1 GCA_947178655.1 uncultured Porphyromonadaceae bacterium | reverse complement strand
TCGCATGGCTCTATCGATTCATGGACGAGTGCCGAAACCGCAACTACCGCGTCGACTTCGTCGCCATTCACGCATACTGGGGCGGACGCGGAAGCTCGGTCCAGGTATCAAGTGTGAAAGACTGGTATAAAAAACTCAAGGAAGTTCACGACCGCACCGGATGTCCGCTGTGGATCACCGAATGGAACAACGGTGCCAACTGGACCCACGAGACATGGCCGTCCGACAAAGCCGCCCAGCAGGAGAAGCAGCGCCGCTTCATGGAAGAAGTCCTCGAGATGATGGACACCTGCTCGTTCATCGAGCGGTACTCCGTATATAATTGGGTCGAGGAGAAACGCTCCATGTTCTGGGGCAACCTCAATCTCACTCCTGCCGGTAAAGTATACCGCGATTTCAAGGCGGCTCCGGCATTCTCGCGGCAGACAGAGGTCATTCCCGAGTGGACCGTCTCATCGGCGCCCGTCGCCTCTATCAGCTATAAAGGCGACGCCACATTCGAGCTTTCATGGACCGACCACAATCTTGAGCAGGTCGACGGATACACTGTCGAGCGCTCAGTCGCAGGAGGAGCCTACACCGACATAGCCGACTGTCCTATGCGCACATCATCGCTCATACTCGACACCGACCGCACTCCCGGTGCCGACATAGCATACCGCGTAGTGTCTATAGCAGACGGTCGTCAGGCGGGAAAGTCCAACACTGCCACTTACGCCAATATGCCGGCTTCGGCATCAGCTCCGCTTGCCGGACGTGTGGTCACAGGCAAAGGCCGTACCCACTACCTATACCCCCGGGAATACGTCTCCGACAGCCCGGTATTCGTAGCCGGAGTGCAGACCTACCGCATGAAAGCACCGATGGTCGTCTCCGCTACACTCATCGACAACGACGTCTGTGCGTTCGGACCGTCCTCCTGGGCCTACAACAGCACCGATGCCTTCGTCAGCCGCGACACACTCCCCTATATGGTTTTCCCGGCACCCGGCACATACGATTGCTCAGGCATCCGCGCCACTGCCGGAAAGATTGACGGCGTCACAGTCGATTCCCGGCACATCACCTTCGACCGCCCGTTCGAGGCCACACCCGTAGTGCTCGCCTCCGTGGTAAGCTCACACGGAACCATACCCTGCACAGCGCAGATAAGCGGTGTTTCCGCCGAAGGATTCGATATCCGGCTGATGTACGAACGCACTGCCGCCGTCTCCGGAACTGCCGAGACTGTCGACTTCGTCGCCCTGTCCACCGGAACAGGTGTAATCGGCGGACGCGAACTGGTCGTCGGACGCACATCCGCGTCTGCCGTCGGCACGTCATCTTCCGCCACAACCGGCATAGACTACGGCCGCGACCTCGGTCAGACAGCTTTTTTCTGTGCCGCCCAGACAGGAGCGGCCACAGTGGCCGGCACTCTCAGGGCCACGCACATGTCGGGCCGCTCGGCAGCCGTATTCGCGAGCAACGAGACCTCCCTTGGAGCAGCTGCACCGGTAGCCGAAACTCTCGGATGGTGCGCGATAGGCAGCGCATCTGCCGGATTTGACCGCCTCGGAAGCGTCACAACCGCGCTCGTCCACGACCCCGGCGCAAAGATGCTGCACCGCAACGACGGAGCCAGCCTCCGGTCTGTCACTGTATACGACGCTGCCGGAGCCGTGCGCATCAAAGCCTCACGGACCTCAGCCATCTCCACCGGAGATCTTGCCGCCGGAATGTACATAGCCTGTGCGCCCGGCTGTGGCAGTGCCCTCCGGTTCATAATAGATTGATATCCTAATAACTTTTCTAACACACAACCGCATCATGAAAAAAGAGTATTGTCGAACCATGATTGCCGCGCTGGCTCTGTCAGCCGCATTCAGTGGCTTTGCTGCAGCTCCGACCGTGACACTCGGCCAGACCGCTGTCACCTCCGCGGCTCATGCAAAGTATCAGACTCAGGAAATCGTAATCAACGGTACGGGCAACACCGGCGAATTCACCGTCAATGCCTCCAATCTCCCTGAAGCTATCACTCTGACCGCTTCTGCCGGATTCGAAGTCACTCCTTCAAGACTTTCAGCCGACGTGCAGAACGCCACCGTACGTGTCAAGCTCCTCAGCACCCTTCCCGTCAACACCGGCTACGTTGTGCTCCGAAGCGGCGACTTCCGCGGCATCGTGCCCCTCAAAGGTCTCGGCACTGCGCTGACTGAGAAAGCTCTCGAAAGCCCCGTATTCACCGGAACAGACCGCAACTTCTCTCACTCGGCAGCCGACGGCTTCACCCCCGGAGCAAACGGCTACACCGTAGAGTTCCGCGTGCAGCTCAAAAAAGACACTGACGTGTTCGATGCATATGCCGTGACACCCGACGGAGGCGCTTTCAAGGCATACATCGCACCCAACGAAATCGGCCTGTACAACGGCTCAAGCAAGATTGCCTTCTCCAACCCGGCCAACACCGCCGACGGTGGAAATGCTTCGTTCTACAACGCCGACGGCAAATATCACACCTACCGCTTCGCTGTGTCGAGCGACAAGCGCGTATACGCATACCGCGACGGTATCGAAGTTGCTGTCCTCCGCACTCAGGACTACGGCAATCAGGCTGACTGGGCCATCGAGAACGGCGACATCGTAGAGAACCTCCTCAAGAACCCCGGTTTCGAAGGCGAGTTCAACTTCCGCGCTTCCGACAGCCTGCTCAACAAGGTTGAAGGCTGGATTTTGGATCCCATCGACCGCTACAACTGTACTTACGAAGTCATCAACAAGGAAATCAACAAGGACCTCGACAACTACAACCACGTGATGAAGCTCCAGCGCTACAACTGGAACGACGGCTGGGGCGCAGGCACTGTATCGCAGCTCGTCGACGTGGCTCCCAACTCGACTTACAGCCTTGCATTCCTCGCAGGCGGCGGTATGAACACCAAGACCGGCGAAATCCTGAGCTCGGTACGCATCGAGGAAGCACAGGACAGCCGCCTCGGCACCAAGGTCAACATCACCAACGAAGATGGTCTCGAGCCTTACGGTCTCAACTACACCACATCGGCTGACTGCCGTCAGATCAAGGTGATTCTCCACAACGAACGCTTCCTCAACGGTGACGGATGGGGTTCGAGCCCCAAGGCCTTCCTCGTTGACGAAATGGTACTCACCGGACAGGCCCGCGTCCTTGACCAGAAGGTCGGATTCACCCGTGGCGGCGGCACGCTCGAATACTTCACGTACGACGCTTCAGGCGCATACGCTCCCGTCAACCCCGTCCTCGCTCCCGCAGAAGAATTCGTCACTTTCAACGGCACCGGCGCAGTCAAAGACATCAAGATCAGCGTTGCCAACCTCGTGTCGGTAGACCGTATTTCCGTCACTGCCACTCCCGGATTCAGCGTGACACCCTCGACAATTTCGGCCACTAAAGACGGCACAATCCGCGTGAAGTACAATTCCACTCTGCCCGAAACCGACGGCAAGATTATACTCCGCGCCGGCGACATCCGCAAGTACATCTCTCTCAAGGGCTACGGCTCTGAACTCGAAGAGAAGAGCATAAAGGACAACCCCGTATACGCAGGCGGTACCGACCGCTCGTTCTCTCACACCGCAGCTGACGGCTTCTCGGCAGGCAGCAACGGCTATACCGTAGAGTTCCGCGTCAAGATTGACCGCGACAGCGAGACATTCGATGCTTATGCCGTCACAAACGAAGGCGAATCTTTCCACGCCTACATCGAACCTCAGGCTATCGGCTACTACAACGGCAGCTCCAAGATTGCCATCTCCAATCCCGCCACAGCCGGCGACGGTGGTCTCCAGCAGTTCTACAACAACGACGGCAAGTTCCACACTTACCGCTACGCTGTCACCACCGACGGCCGAATCAACGCATGGCGCGACGGCATCCACCTCGGCACAGTACGCGCTTCCGACTACGGACACGATGCTTCCTGGGCTGTTGAGAACGGCGACGTTGCCGAGAACCTCCTCAAGAACCCCGGTTTCGAAGGCGAGTTCAACTTCCGCGCTTCCGACAGCCTGCTCAACAAGGTTGAAGGCTGGATTTTGGATCCCATCGACCGCTACAACTGTACTTACGAAGTCATCAACAAGGAAATCAACAAGGACCTCGACAACTACAACCACGTGATGAAGCTCCAGCGCTACAACTGGAACGACGGCTGGGGCGCAGGCACTGTATCGCAGCTCGTCGACGTGGCTCCCAACTCGACTTACAGCCTTGCATTCCTCGCAGGCGGCGGTATGAACACCAAGACCGGCGAAATCCTGAGCTCGGTACGCATCGAGGAAGCACAGGACAGCCGCCTCGGCACCAAGGTCAACATCACCAACGAAGATGGTCTCGAGCCTTACGGTCTCAACTACACCACATCGGCTGACTGCCGTCAGATCAAGGTGATTCTCCACAACGAACGCTTCCTCAACGGTGACGGATGGGGTTCGAGCCCCAAGGCCTTCCTCGTTGACGAAATGGTGCTCACCGGCGTTCAGCGCAGTCTCGACCAACTCGTCGGCTTCAGCAATGGCAACGCAGACATCGAGTACTTCACATACGAGCCCGACGGCGCATTCGCTCCTCTCGCACCCGGTTTCGGTGACAACTTCACCGGCATCGACGGTGTGGACGCAGCAGCTCGCGCAGCTGTCCGCAACGTGGCCGGAGGTGTCGAAGTGACATTCGACGGAGCAGCCTCTGTCGAGATCTACGACCTCCCCGGACGCCTCGTGGCCAAGACTGCCGCTGACGGTGGCGTCATCATTCCTCTTGACACTCACGGAGTATACATCGCTGTCATCCGCACTGCCGATGGCTCCGAATCCATTAGGTTTGCATATTAATTTCTGATGGAAAACGGGCGGAGCGGGAATGACAGAATTCCCTCCGCCCGTTTTTTTTCGTAAAATTCCTCTCAAGTATGAAATCAAAAGCTATACTC
>CAMWZB010000101.1 GCA_947178655.1 uncultured Porphyromonadaceae bacterium | reverse complement strand
GGGTTAACGCTGAAATAATCAGCGCTGAACTGTCCGAGCTTTTTGCCGCAGGAGGTGAGTGAAAGGGCAACGCCCAGACCCAGCACATAGCATAAATTGCGATTCATTTCTGAATAAATTTTATTGAGACAAATGTTTGGTGTGCAAAGTTACGATTTTTTTTCGTTTTGTCATACCCTTTAAGTTTTTTTACGTATACTTCAGCGGTTTCCCTTTTATGTACACCTGCTGTATCCACGGACTTGTATAGGCATAGGGTATGAATGCCAGCGACGGCACCGGAAGCGTGAGCACAAATGATGCCTCGCGTCCGGGAGCGATGGCTCCGAGACGGTCGGACAGGCCAAGTGCCGCAGCGCCGTTGACAGTACATGCCGAGAGTGCTTCCGCAGGAGTGAGCCGCATCTTTATGCATCCGAGCGACCACACCATGCGCATGTCGCCGGAGGGCGACGAGCCGGGATTGTAGTCGGAAGCCAGAGCCACGGTGAGGCCGGCGTCGACCGATTGCCTGGCCGGCGCATAAGGCATGCCCAGAAAGAATGAGGCTCCGGGAAGCATGGTGGCCACTGTGCCGCTGTCACGCAGAGCGTCGATTTCGTCGGCACCCATCCGCTCGAGATGGTCGACTGACAATGCGTCGTGACGGACGCCGACCTGAACGCCACCCGAGCAGTCAAGCTCATTGGCATGTATTTTGGGCCGAAGTCCGTAGCGAGCCGCCGCGTCAAGTATGCGGTCGGTCTCGTCAACGGTGAAGAATCCCCGGTCGCAGAACACGTCGACATAGTCGGCCACACCCTGGGCGGCCACTGCCGGAAGCATGTCGCGGATGAGCATATCCACGTATTCTGACTGGCGTCCGGCGTATGCGCGTCCCACGGCATGTGCTCCAAGGAAGGTTATACGCACTGTCGCCGGGACCGCGTCGCGGATACGGGCGGCCACACGGAGCATCTTGAGTTCGTCCTCGACGGTGAGCCCGTAGCCGCTCTTGACCTCGAAAGCCACTGTGCCTTTGGACATAATCTCACGCGCACGCTCCATGGACTGCCCGAAGAGTATGTCCTCGGGTGTGTCGTGCAGCCTGTCGGCAGAATTAAGGATACCACCGCCGCGTGCGGCGATTTCCTCATAACTCAGACCTCGGATTTTGTCAAGGAACTCTCCGTCGCGTGTACCTGCATATATGATATGTGTGTGCGAATCGCAAAAGCCCGGGACGATGTCGCCCCCGCAGGCGTCAATCACCTCATGTCCGGCGAGCATGTCGGACGAGAGTGCTGACATGGGCCCGAGAGCGGTTATGCTGTCGCCGTCGACACGCATCCACGCCTCGTCAAGCACCTCTGACGATGTGTCCATGGCACTTCCGGAGAGCCGCGAGACTGAGTCCGGAAGTGTCTGATGTATGCGGTGAATGTTTACAATGTACATTCTTCAACGAATTTGACTGACTTCTCGATAAGAGGCGACATGACTGTATCGACACCGATGAACGGCACCTGCCTGCGGTAGGCGGCGTGGAGTTCTTCCACTCGGGCCGACGAGCGGGCCGGACGGCGGAAGTCGAGAGCCTGGGCGGCGGTGAAAAGCTCGATGCCGAGGATACGCGCCGTGTTGTCGACTACGCGGATGAGTTTCGTCGCCGAGTTGCTGCCCATCGACACATGGTCTTCCTGGCCCTGCGACGAAGGGATGGAGTCGCAGCTTGTAGGCCAGCACAGTCCCTTGGACTGGTTGAGAATCGACGCTGCGGCATACTGCGCTATCATGAAGCCGCTGTTCAGTCCCGGCTTGGCCACAAGGAACGACGGCAACCCGCGCTGAGCTCCGATGAGCTTGTAGATACGGCGCTCGGAGATGTTCGACAGTTCAGTCATGGCCACGGCAAGGAAGTCCATCGGCATGGCGATCGGTTCGCCGTGGAAGTTGCCGGCCGACACTATGATGTCGTCATCCGGGAAGATGGTGGGATTGTCGGTGGGGCTGCTGATTTCGTCGTCGAGCACGGCAGTGACGTAGTTGATGGTGTCGAGCACGGCGCCGTGCACCTGCGGGATGCAACGGAAGGAGTAAGGATCCTGCACATGCTGCTTGTGCATGGACAGGAGCTGACTGCCCTCGAGGATTGCGCGCATCTTGCCGGCCACTTCAATCTGTCCCGGATGGCGGCGTACCTCATTGACCTGCGGTCCGAAAGGCTCGATACGGCCATCAAACGCATCAAGCGACATGGCGGCTATCTCGAGACCGCGCTCGAAAAGACGACGCGCGCGATAGACGGCCCACACTCCGTGCGACGACATGAACTGAGTGCCATTGAGCAGAGCCAGGCCTTCCTTCGACATCAGCGTGAGGGGTTCCCAGCCTTTCTCTCTGAGCACGGCTGATGCGTCGCGGCGATGTCCTTCGTAGTAGACCTCACCGAGGCCGAGCAGCGGCAGACACATGTTGGCCAGCGGAGCGAGGTCGCCCGAGGCGCCGAGCGAACCCTGGCTGTATACCACCGGAATGATGTCGTTGTTGAAGAAATCGACAAGGCGCTGCACTGTCGAGAGCTGTACGCCCGAGTTGCCGTAGCTGAGGCTCTGCACTTTGAGCAGAAGCATCATCTTGACGATTTTCGGGTCTACGAGTTCGCCCACGCCGCATGCATGCGACTTCACAAGGTTGCTTTGAAGAGTGGACAAGTCGTCGGCATTGATGGATATATTGCATAGCGAGCCGAATCCGGTGGTGATGCCATAGAGCGGCTCTGTGCACTGCTCTATCTTCCGGTCAAGATACTCGCGGCAGTCGACAATCAGCCTGACAGCCTCTTCTCCGAGTTCGATTTTGCCGCCGTTCTCTATGATGCGGCACGCGGTGTCGACCGTGAGCCGGCCGGGGGTGATTTTATGAATGTCGTTCATGTTCAAGCACTTTATCGATTAAGGTATCAGAAGCTATGTTCGGAAGGGTCACCGTGAGTCCGGGCGTACGCTCCATCTCTCGTCGGATGGCGTCGACAGAACCTTCGTTGCGGGCCCAGGCGCGGCGTGCGATGCCGTTGTTGACGTCCCACAGGAGCATGGAGCGGATGCGTGCGGCAGCTTCGGGCGTACCGTCGATGACCATGCCGAAGCCACCGTTGATGACTTCGCCCCATCCTACTCCGCCGCCATTGTGCAGCGACACCCATGTGGCGCCACGGAACGAGTCTCCGATGACATTCTGAACGGCCATGTCGGCGCAGAACTGCGAACCGTCGTAGATGTTCGATGTCTCGCGATAGGGCGAGTCGGTGCCGGATACGTCGTGATGGTCACGTCCGAGCACTATCGGCGCCGATATCTCACCGGAAGCGATTGCATCGTTGAATGCCAGCGCTATGCGCGTACGCGCCTCGGAGTCGGCATACAGTATTCGGGCCTGCGACCCCACGACCAGACGGTTGCGCCCGGCTTCCTTGATCCAGTGGATATTGTCGTCGAGCTGATGCCGGATGTCATCGGGAGCCGTGGCGCGTATCTCTTCGAGCACACGTGCGGCTATGCGGTCGGTGGCCTCGAGGTCATCGGGACTGCACGATGTGCACACCCAGCGGAAAGGCCCGAAACCGTAGTCGAAGAACAGCGGCCCCATGATGTCCTGTACATAGGACGGATAGCGGAACTTACCCGTGGCGCTGTCGATAATGTCGGCACCGGAGCGCGACGACATCAGCAGGAACGCATTGCCGTAGTCGAAGAAGTACATGCCGCGTGCGGCCAGTTTGTTTATCGCAGCCACATGACGGCGGAGCGATGCCTCGACACGCTCCTTGAATTCGGCGGGATTATCGGCCATCATGGCTTTCGACTCATCGAATGTGAGACCGACAGGATAGTAGCCGCCTGCCCACGGATTGTGGAGAGAGGTCTGATCAGAACCGAGTTCTACCTCGATGTCCTCTTCGGCCAGACGCTCCCACAGGTCAACGACATTGCCCTGATATGCCAGCGACACGGCCTCGTGCGCGGACTTGGCCCGGCGGGTGCGGTCGAGAAGAGCGTCAAGGTCGGAGTACACCTCGTCGACCCAGCCCTGCGAGCGACGTTTCTCCACGGCGTCGGGATTGATTTCAGCGGTAATGGATACGACCCCGGCTATGTTGCCGGCCTTTGGCTGGGCGCCTGACATGCCGCCAAGGCCTGAGGTGACGAAGAGCATCCCGCCCAGATCGGTCTGACCGGGACGCATATGACGGCGGCCGGCGTTGAGTACGGTGATTGTGGTGCCATGCACTATGCCCTGCGGGCCGATGTACATATAGGAACCGGCGGTCATCTGACCGTACTGGCTCACACCGAGGGCATTGAAGCGCTCCCAGTGGTCAGGGCTCGAGTAGTTGGGGATGACCATACCATTGGTCACCACCACGCGCGGAGCACCGGGATGCGAGGGGAAGAGGCCGAGCGGATGGCCCGAGTACATGACCAGAGTCTGTTCGTCGGTCATCTCGCTGAGATACTTCATCACCAGCAGATACTGCGCCCAGTTCTGGAACACGGCGCCGTTGCCTCCATATGTGATAAGCTCGTGTGGATGCTGGGCCACAGCCGGGTCAAGATTGTTCTGTATCATCATCATGATGGCCGCGGCCTGTCGCGATTTAGCCGGATACTCGTCGATGGGGCGGGCATGCATGGCGTATGTGGGACGGAACCGATACATATATATGCGTCCATAACGGTGGAGTTCGTCGGCGAACTCACCGGCGAGCGCCTCGTGGTGCTTCTCGGGGAAGTAGCGGAGTGCGTTCTTCAGAGCCAGACGCTCCTCTTCGGGGGTGAGAATCTTTTTGCGCTTCGGAGCATGGTTCACGCCTGTATCGTAGGGCCGCGGCTGCGGCAGTTCGTCGGGAATGCCGGCAGCTATGGTGCGCCGGAAGTCTTCGGTGCTCATTTGGAGGATATTTTTTCGTTTACAATTTTCAGAA
>CAMWZB010000100.1 GCA_947178655.1 uncultured Porphyromonadaceae bacterium | reverse complement strand
GTGTATGTGCGCAGGAACGGCTGACTGTCGCCTGTCACAAGAGCTATCTTCGAGTCGGAGACCTTGAGCACGTCATGCAAATAGTTCTTGCCTATCCATACGTTGGCAAGGGAATTGAACTCGGAGAGCTGCTGATGACGTCCTTCCAGAGGCGCCGAATAGAATGTGCACTTCACCGGATTGGCGTCAGTGGGATTGCCGGCAAGGAGCAGCATGCGGTCTCCCATGGCGAAAATCTTCAATATCGGCGTACCGAACAGCCCGGACTCTATGACCTGATGCCGCACATCGTCGTATACCACTATGCCGAAATCGGCGGCAATATATATGCGGCCCTCACCGAAGGATACACCATTGATAGTGCGCGAAGTCGTGAGCACGGCATCGCGTACCTCGGGAAGATTGACGACACGTCCGTTGTCATACAGCAGGTCGATGTTGCTGTCATTGTAGACGATCAGCAGATAACGTCCTTCCGCATTATAATATATGTGCGCTATCTGCGAGCTCTCGCTGAGCTTTTCGGCAGTATAGGTATAGAACTCGTTGTCATCGTACGACATATGCAACAGTGTTCCGCCTGTAAGGAGGTACACTTTGTCCGGTGTCTCAACGACGTCGCCGTACGTGTCGCCTACACGCGGATAGACAGTCCATATACCGGATATTTCCTGAGCGCGGACATTCATGCCTGCAAGCACGGCCAGGAAGAGGAGCAGAATATATAATCTTTTCATTATCATCTCAGAGTCATGTCAGCATCCTTTGGCTGCAAGATATTCAACAAGAGCGGCGACTGCACGGCCGCGGTGACTGATGGCATGCTTGCGGTCGGGAGCGACCTCGGCAAAGGAGCAGTCCCATCCGTCAGGACGGAACAGAGGGTCGTAGCCGAAGCCTCCGCTGCCCGAAGGAGCATGCATAATCTCGCCTTCGACTGCTCCGTCGAACACTTGAGGCTCGTCGTCGCCCATCAGGAGGACTATCGAGCAGCGGAAGCGTCCGTGACGGTTGGAGACTCCATCAAGCTCTTCGAGGAGCTTGCGGTTGTTGGCCTCGTCATCGCCATGCTCGCCGGCATATCGGGCGCTGTGCACTCCGGGAGCGCCGCCGAGTCCGTCAGCCTCGATGCCCGAATCATCGGCAAAGCAGTCATAGCCGTAGCGGTCTTTCACCCAACGGGCCTTGGCAAGGGCATTGCCTTCGAATGTGTCGGCATCCTCGGGGATATCGTCGTGACAGCCGATATCAGAAAGCGAGAGCAACTCGAAGCGTCCGCCGAGCATACGGCGCACTTCCTCGAGTTTATGTGCGTTATTTGTTGCAAAAACTATCTTTTCCATCTTAGAATTAACGTATCCGGCCGTACAATTATTGCATGGACGGCCGGATAGACGGCTGGAGTGCGTTATATCATCCTACAACGATGTTGACGATGCGGCCGGGCACGACGATGACCTTGCGGACAGTCTTGCCATCGAGCCACTTGGCTGCTGCCGGGTCGGCGAGCGCTGTGGCCTCTGCCGTGGCGGAGTCAGCATCGGCGGGGAGGGTGATGTTGAAGCGGGCCTTGCCGTTGAAAGACACGGCCATCGTCACGGAGTCTTCCTTGAGGTAGTCCTCATTGGCCTCGGGCCAGCGGGCGTCGCAGATGCTGCCCTCGTTGCCCAAGGCGTGCCAGAGTTCTTCGGCCACGTGGGGGGCGAAAGGCGCAAGCACCACCAGCAGCGGCTCGAGGACGGCGCGCGATGTGCACTTCTGCTGAGCGAGTTCGTTGACGCATATCATGAACGCTGCAATAGAAGTGTTGAACGAAAACGCCTCGATATCGGCGGTCACCTTCTTGATGAGTTTATGGAGACTCTTGAGATTGTCGCGTGTCGGCTCGGTGTCGGTCACAAGGAGAGCGTCGCCCTTCCAGTAGAGCGACCACAGCTTCTTCACAAATCTGAATACACCGTCGATTCCGTGGGTATCCCAGGGCTTGCTCTGCTCGATCGGACCGAGGAACATCTCGTAGAGGCGGAGTGTGTCGGCTCCGTAACGGTCAATCATGTCATCGGGGTTGACGACGTTGAACATCGACTTGGACATCTTCTCCACCGCTGTTCCGCATATGTACTTGCCGTCCTCGAGGATGAACTCAGCGTCGGCAAACTCAGGACGCCACGCGCGGAACGCATCCGTGTCGAGCACATCGTCGCGCACGATATTGATGTCCACATGCAGAGGCGTGGTCTCATACCCGTCTTTCAGGCCTGCGCTGACGAAGGTGTTCGTGTCCTTGATGCGGTATACGAAGTTGCTCCGGCCCTGAATCATACCCTGGTTGATGAGCTTGCGGAAAGGCTCGTCCTCGGCCACCTCGCCGTAATCATAGAGGAACTTGTTCCAGAAACGGCTGTATATCAGGTGTCCCGTGGCATGCTCCGAACCGCCCACGTAGAGGTCGACCGAACGCCAGTAGCCGTTGGCCTCCTCCGACACCAGCGCGTCGGGATTGTGAGGATCCATGTAGCGGAGATAGTAGGCCGACGAACCGGCGAAGCCGGGCATCGTATTGAGTTCGAGAGGCCAGCCTTCGGGTGTGCACCAGTTCTTGGCGCGGCCCAGGGGAGGCTCACCGGTCTCGGTGGGAAGATACTTGTCGATTTCGGGCAGCTCGAGAGGCAGATTCTCATACGCCGTGGGGATGCCGTCGACATAGCATACGGGGATAGGCTCGCCCCAGTAGCGCTGGCGGCTGAAGATGGCATCGCGGAGTCGGTAGTTGACCTTAACACGGCCGATGCCCGCTTCCTCGATGTGCTTCTTGGCGGCGGCGATAGCCTCCTTGACTGTAAGCCCGTTGAGATTGAGCGACGGGCCCTCGGAGTTGATCATGATACCCTCCTTGGCGTCCATCGACTGCTCTGACACATCGGCACCCTCGATAAGCGGGATGATCGGGAGGTCGAAATGACGGGCGAAAGCATAGTCACGGCTGTCGTGCGCCGGCACTGCCATAATGGCGCCCGTGCCGTAGCCTGCCAGAACATAGTCACTGATCCACACGGGCACTTTCTTGCCGGAAAGAGGATTGATGGCGTACGAACCCGAGAACACGCCGGTCACACGGCGGTCAATCATGCGCTCGCGCTCGGTGCGGTGCTTGATTGAGTCAAGATAGGCATCAACGGCCGCGCGCTGCTCTTCAGTGGTGACCTCGTCGACGTACTTGCTCTCGGGAGCGAGCACCATGAAAGTCACGCCGAAGACAGTGTCGGCACGGGTGGTGAATATCTCCAGAGCCACATCATCGCGGCCGTCAAGAGCGAATCGCATCTCGGCGCCTTCGGAGCGGCCGATCCAATTGCGCTGAGTCTCCTTGATGGAGTCCGACCAGTCGATGCGGTCCAGTCCCTGCAGAAGACGCTCGGCATAAGCCGACACGCGGAGGCACCACTGCCACATCTCTTTCTGCACCACCGGATATCCGCCTCGCACGGAGAGTCCGTCGCTGACCTCGTCATTGGCGAGCACCGTGCCGAGTCGGGGACACCAGTTCACCATCGAATTGCCAAGATAGGCTATGCGATAGTTCATCAGCACGTCGCTCTGCTCCTTGGGAGTCATCGCGTTCCATTCGGCAGCCGTGAACGACAGCTCCTTGGTGCATGCGGCGTCGACTCCGTCGGTGCCGTGAGCCGCAAAGTGCTCCGACAGCTGCTCGACAGGCATCGCACGGTCGGCTTTCCGGTCGTAGTACGACCCGAACATCTTCAGAAACGCCCACTGCGTCCACTTGTAGAATCCGGGGTCACACGTGCGGATAGACCGGCTCCAGTCATAGCTGAATCCGATATTGTCGAGCTGGCTTATATAGCGTGCGATATTCTCGCGGGTAGTTATCTCAGGATGCTGTCCGGTCTGGATGGCATACTGCTCGGCAGGCAGACCGTAAGCGTCGAAGCCCATCGGATGAAGCACATTGAATCCCTGAAGGCGCTTGTAGCGCGAGAAGATGTCGCTCGCTATATAGCCTAAGGGGTGGCCTACGTGGAGTCCGGCGCCCGATGGATAGGGGAACATATCCAGCACATAGTACTTCGGACGATTGGTGTCGATATCGACACGGTAGATGTCCTTGTCTTTCCAGTACTGCCGTATACGGCTTTCTATTTCTTTATAGTTGTATTCCATTGCGGATGATTGTATTTACTTTGAGAGTTCGAGCATGCGGTTGATAGGACGGAGCGCTCTGGCGGCGAGTTCAGGGTCGACGTGAACCTCGGGCGACTCGTTCACCAGACAGTCGCGAAGTTTCGCCAGAGTGTTAAGTTTCATGTACGCGCAGTCGTTGCAGCCACAGGAGCTGTCTGTACCGGGAGCCGGTATGAATGTCTTGTCCGGAGCACCCTTGCGCATCTGGTGGAGTATGCCGGGCTCGGTGGCCACGATGAACTCACGGGCATCACTCTCCAGCGCATACTTCAGCAGCACGGCCGTAGAGCCGACCTCGTCGGCCATCATCACCACAGGACGCGGACACTCCGGATGCACCAGCACGGGAGCGTCGGGATGCTCGGCCTTCAGTCGAGCTATCCCTTCGGCCGAGAAGCGCTCGTGCACATGACAGGCGCCGTCCCACAGCACCATCTCACGGCCGGTGACCGCATTGATATACGAGCCGAGATTGCGGTCCGGACCGAATATCAGCTTCGCGTCCTTGGGGAACGATTCCACCACCTTGCGGGCGTTGCCCGAGGTGACCAGCACATCAGTGAGAGCCTTCACCTCCACAGAGGTGTTGACGTATGAGAGCACTGTGTGGCCGGGATGAGCGGCGATAAACTCTGCGAACTCATCGGCCGGACAACTGTCAGCCAGCGAGCAACCGGCGGTATTGTCGGGCACAAGCACCTTCTTGTCCGGGCAAAGCACCTTCACGGGCTCGCCCATGAAGTTCACGCCGCACATCACCACGATACGGGCGTCTGCGCATGCCTCGGATGCCTTCTGGGCAAGCGCCAGTGAGT
>CAMWZB010000099.1 GCA_947178655.1 uncultured Porphyromonadaceae bacterium | reverse complement strand
ACCCGTCGTCTCGACGAATAATCTTTTCACCTTAAATCTAATACCATGAAAAACTTATGCAAAGTTAGAAATTATATGTTATATAACATACTTTTGCGGCAATAAAATGTGTGGTGTTAACATAGTTTTACCATATGGGCGCGAAACGGGCCTCAGGTATACATATTTTCACAAATCACGCCCAGTCTTTTGGCCGGGCGTAATTTGTATGACGGAGAGTGGGTGTGGTGTCAGAAGGTGACGGAGAGTGGGCGTGGCGTCAGAAGGTGACGGAGAGGAGTGCCTGAACACGGTTGGCGTGGAGGGATTCGCCTCCGAAGGACTTGCGGTGGCCGTAGTCGTATTCGATGCCTACGCCCACGATGCGGCTGATGGTGTATACGAGGTTCGTGGCGAGATAGTCGCCGTAGCGGTACTGTTCCGACGGAACGGCGACGCCGTCATCAAAGAAGTTCACAGCGTGGCTGTACACGGCGTTCAATGCCAGGCGGTCGGAGAAGTTGACTGTGGCGCCTCCCGTGATGCCGAATGAGCGTGTGAGACTCGAGTGTCCGGGGCGGTCGGCTCGTGGGAGTGCGTCGAGACCGAGGTCGGTGTCGTCCTGAATGTAGTCAGATACGCCTCGTCCGTAGACTGCTGCTGCATAGAGGGTCAGAGGGGATGCCACTTTGCCGTAGCCTGAAAGCTGGAGTCCCCATCCGCAGGGAGTGCGGTTGGTGTCGTCAATCCGGTCGCGATACTGGATGGGGCGGATGAGCCCCGACAGACGTACGTGTCCGGCTGATTCGGGGAATGCGTACTGGAGGTAGAGGGGGATGGCCGGAGCCCGCTGAGTGACTGTGCCGACGCCGTGACCTGTGGAGATGTCGGCAGAGGGAGCGTCGATGCCTATACCGCCCGAGAATGACTTTCCGAAGGCATGAGTGTAGGCGGCGGTGAATGCGGTGAGGTCGACAGATCCGTTGGGGCCTTCGCCGTCGATGGTGTATGGCATGGCTTCGCCGTCGGTGAATATCGAAGAGGTGTAGCCGACCATGAATCCGCGATAGGTGACGTAGAAGTGCGAAAGGTGGAATCCATAGTCTTCGCCGTCATGCAGTTTGGCCTTGAAGAAGAGACCGACGCGGTCCTCGGTGCCAGGAAGTGCGACGGCGTTGATATATATGGATGACTGGAGGGCGGAAAAGCGCAGAGAAGATCCGCATCCGGCAGACGGAACAGTCAGCGATGATGGAGCGAAGCAGTAGACGGACGGCATATTGTCGCCGAAGTCATAAACAGCGTTGCCGAGGAACTGAGCGCCGATGCCAAGATAATACTTATTCTCTTTGCCGATGATGGCGAAGCGCGGGAGGCCGTTTTCTTTGGCCTGACGGGGAGCGTTTTCGCGGAATTCTTTTTCAGCGTCCCGTGCACGTGTGGTGTCACCTACGATGACTGAAACTACCGGACCTTCACTGACTGCCCGGGTCTGAGCGATGGCCGGGAGCATTGCGGTCAGGGCCAGGAGCGAAATAAAGATTTGTCTCATAATTTTTGAGTTTTTGTTTTCTCTCGTGAAATAATCGAACGTTCATTATAAACGTATCGTGGTCTAAAATGGTTTAAAATTAATTAACAATTTATTCAGAAGGTATGATATGTTGAATTTTTAAGTAACTTTGCAAGTCGAATGGAACAGATAGTAGAAATAGACGGAGTGCGCTTGCGCTATGATGTCGAGGGTTCGGGCCCGCGTCCTGTGATAGTTCTTCACGGGTGGGGTTGCCGCGCGTCGACTATGGCAATTCCCGCACAGGCTGCCGCCGGGGCAGGGACGACGGTGTACAACTTCGATCTGCCCGGTTTCGGGGGGTCGTCCGAGCCTGCACAGGTGTGGGGTATAGAGCGCTATACGGCTTGTATCGAAGAGTTTGTCAGGCTCAAGGGCCTGACCCGGCCTACGCTGATAGGTCACTCGTTCGGAGGTCGCATGTCGATAGTGTATGCCTCTCGCAACGAAGTAGACAAGTTGATACTCATTGACGCAGCCGGCATCAAGCCTCGGCGTACGCTCAGGTACTATGTCAAGGTGTATACGTTCAAGTTAGGAAAGCGCCTCCTGCCGCTTCTGTTAGGCCGTTCCTGCGGCGAACGTGTAATAGAGCGCTGGCGCGGCCGTGCCGGGTCGTCGGACTACGCGAATGCGTCGACGAAAATGCGGGCCATCATGAGCCGTGTCGTGAATGAGGACCTGACTCATCTGCTGCCCTCAATCAAGGCTCCTTCGCTGCTGATATGGGGCGAGAAGGATACGGCGACGCCTATCGCCGATGCCCACAAGATGGAGCGTCTGATACCCGATGCCGGGCTTGTCAGCTATCCCGAGGCCGGTCATTTCTCATTCCTTGACCGTCCGGGACAGACACAGGCTGTGATACGTTCATTCATCAATCCGGATAAACAATAACCAAAAACGCATTCAATGGTACTCATAATCATAAGCATCATAGCGGCTCTTGCGGCTCTGCTCAATCTCGAGCGCGAACTGCGCCGCAGTCTGATGATGTTTCAGCAGAACAGCTATAGGCCTGAGCGCTATCGCTCGTGGCTCAGTAAGTCCGGCGACACAACTGCGATGCGCCGTCTGTGCGGCTTCATCGTTTTCTTTCTTGTGCTGACGCCTTTCTGTCCGCCGAAGTTCGCCGCGGGCCTGATAGGATTCTATGCTCTGACCGATGCCGTATGGCTCATGCGTCAGAAGTACAAGAAGCCGCTTGCCATGACCATGCGTGCCCGTCGCATTCTTGTGACGGCGCTTGCCGTATCCGCGCTTGCCGGCGCGGGGGCAGTCATGCTTTTTCACGGCACCGGCTATGCGCATGGACTGACCGTGCTCGCCGAGGCCTGGCTGGGATGTTTCTGCCTGTCGCATATGGTGATACTTCTGTCGGCGTGGCTTCTCTCGCCGCTTGAGCGCCGTATCAACAGGAAGTACTATGACGATGCCGCACGCATACTTGCCTCCATGCCGGGGCTGCGCATCATAGGCGTGACCGGCAGCTACGGCAAGACCACGACCAAGCACTATCTGCAGGCCATACTCTCGGAGCAGTACGAGACTCTGATGACTCCAGGGAGCTACAATACTACTTTAGGTGTGGTGCGGACTGTGCGCGAGATGCTGAAACCATATCATGAAGTGTTCATCGTGGAGATGGGCGCCAAGAACATCGGCGATATCCGCGAGATATGCGATCTGGTCCGTCCGTGGGGCGGCATAGTCACCGCTGTCGGTCCTCAGCATCTGGAGTCGTTCAAGACGATAGAGAATGTTCAGGCTACGAAGTTCGAACTCGCAGACTCTCTGCCCGCAGACGGGCTTGCTGTGGTGAACAACGATTTTGCCAAGATTGCCGACCGGGAGGTGGACAATGTGAGGTGCATCCGCTATGCAGTGAGCAATCCCGACGGAGCCGACTATGTGGCACGCGACATCGATTACACTCCGGCGGGGACCCGCTTCACAGTCGTGCGAGTGGCTGACGGGCATGAACTTCGGCTGAGCACGCGTCTGGTGGGCGAGTGCAACATATCGAACATTCTCGGGGCCGTGGCCATGGCTCAGGCTCTCGGCGTGCCTGACGACCGCATAGCCTATGCAGTGGAGCGAATCGAGCAGGTAGAGCACCGTCTGAGCATCAAGCGAGTGCCCGGCGGCCTGACCATCATCGACGATGCCTTCAACAGCAATCCTGTCGGTTCGGCCATGGCTTTGGACGTGCTTTCGGCCATGACCGGCGGGCGACGCATACTCATCACTCCGGGCATGATTGAGCTGGGCAGCGAGCAGTTCGAGCTCAACCGTGAGTTCGGTGTCAAGGCTGCATCCTGCTGCGATATAGCCATCGTGGTGGGGGAGTATAACCGCGAAGCCATTCTCAAGGGGCTTGCCGACGGCGGTATGCCTGCGGAGGCAGTCCGCCCCGTGGCATCCTTCGCCGAAGCGCAGGCAGTGCTGCGCGCCACCGCCGCGTCCGGCGACACAGTGCTGTATGAGAACGACCTTCCCGACACATTCAAGTAAATCACTCTTCATCTATTTCAGAGACAGAAAACAATGAAAACCAACATAGCAGTATTTTTCGGCGGACGTTCTACCGAACATGAGATATCCGTCATATCGGCCAATCAGGCCATGGCCGCCATAGACAGCGACAAATACAATGTCATCCCCGTATACATCACCAAGCAGGGCCGCTGGTACACCGGCGAGGCACTGACCGATGTCAAGAACTATCGCGACATCAACGGGCTGCTCGAGCGCTGCACAGAAGTCTACATGCGTCCGGTCTACGGCGATTTCAATCTGTACACGGCGCAGAAGAAGATGTTCCGCTCCGACGTTCTGGCCACCATCGACGTGGCCATCCCCGTGCTTCACGGTTCTAACGGCGAGGACGGCATCTTCGAGGGTGTCCTCGAGACCATAGGCCTTCCCTACGCGGGGTGCGACACACTTTCGTCGGCCAATGGCATGGACAAAATCACCATGAAGATGATTCTTCAGGCCGACGGCATCCCTGTGGTGGACTATGTGTGGTTCACGGACAAGCAGTGGTTCAGCCGGCGTGACGAACTTGTCGCCAGAATCGAGTCGACTCTTGGCTATCCGGTCATCGTCAAGCCTGCCAACCTCGGTTCGAGCGTTGGCATAGGCCGTGCGGACAACCGTGAGCAGCTGCTTGAACGCGTAGATGACGCTCGCCGCTACTCGGCCCGTATCATAGTGGAGGACCTTGTCGAGAATCTTCAGGAAATCAACTGCTCTGTTCTGGGCGACTGTGACGAATATCAGACATCAGTGCTTGAAGAGCCTATCAAGTCAGGCGAAATCCTGTCGTACACCGACAAATACATGGGCGGAAGCAAGGACAACCGCGGCATGCACGCTGCTCAGAAACGCATCCCTGCCGACCTGCCTGCCGACGAGACCGAGCGCATCCGCCATCTTGCCGGCGAGACATTCCGCGTGCTCTCCTGTCACGGAGTGAGCCGTGTCGACATGATGATTGA
>CAMWZB010000098.1 GCA_947178655.1 uncultured Porphyromonadaceae bacterium | reverse complement strand
TGTCGAGCCAGTGGTGCTTGTCCACTACCTCGCGCTCTATAATCGAAATCATGGCCCAGCCTCCGCCGAAAGTGAAAGCACCGATTTTGGCGAAGGTGAGAAACAGTTTTCCTATCATACTCAGAATTCTACTACGGTTATGCCCGGTCCTCCGAAGCGTACATCCTCGTCATGGTACAGCCGGACAGCCTTGACCGAGTCGAGATAGCGGCGTATGTACTGGCGGAGAGCTCCCGTACCTGTGCCGTGAAGGATGCGGACTCTGCCGACATTGAACTGCACGGCATCGTCGATGTAGTACATCACGGCCTGCACGGCCTCATCCGTTCGCATGCCGCGTACGTCGATTTCGTTGTTGAACGACAACTGACGCTCGCGGCTCGTATCGGTGGTCTGTGTCGACAGATAGCCCGGGGCTGTTGCGGAGGTTCTTGAGGTCTGTGCGTTGCGCATGGTCCGTTTGAGCCGAGACAGTTTGACTGTTGTCTTCATCTGTCCGAAGGCCACCACGGCGTCCTTTCCCGAAATCTCCATGACAGTCCCGACGGTTCCGGCGCCGTCGAGGAGCACATTGTCGCCCGGCTCGATCGGCTTTTCTTCCGTTGCCGGCTGTTTGGGCTTCGGTTTTTTCTTCGGTTTGGGTACCTTGCGGTCGAGCAGGGGATGCTCGGCATCGGTCTCGGCGCGTAGAGCTTCACGGTCGCTTTCGAGCTGGCGGCGAGCCTCTTTAGTGCGTTCTTTGTCAGCCTGCGAACTGCGTATTTCTCGTATGGTCCGCTCGATTGTGGCGTTTGAGCCGTCGAGTATGCGGCGTGCTTCGTCTCGTGCTTCCGTGATGATTTGGCGACGTTTGCCACGCAGAGTCTCCATCTCTTCCTCGTATCGGGCGAGCAGTTCCTCTATGCGCTTCTCTTTCTGCCTGATGTCCTGCCGTTTGTTCTCCCAGTAGCGGCGGTCGCGGGCGATGTCGAGCAGGTACTTGTCCATGTTCACGTAGTCGCTGCCCACGATGGCCTTGGCATCCTCGATGATTTGTTCGGGGAGGCCTGTCTTGCGCGCTATCTCTATGGCGAACGAGCTGCCCGGCTGGCCGATGGCGAGCTTGAACAGCGGCTGCATGCGCTGACGGTCGTACAGCATGGAGCCGTTGACGAGCCCCGGCGTTTCTTCTGCCAATTGCTTGAGGTTGTGGTAGTGGGTGGTGATGACGCCCCACATCTTCAGTTCGTTGAACTGCTTGAGAACGGCCTGGGCTATTGCTCCGCCGATTTGAGGCTCGGTGCCTCCTCCGAATTCGTCGATAAGCGCAAGCGTAGCTCCGGATCCACGGGAGAGGAAGTGCTTCATGCTGCGCAGATGCGAGGAGTAGGTGGAGAGATCGTCCTCTATCGACTGGTCATCTCCTATGTCGATGAATATGTTTTGGAATATGCCGAAATGAGAGTTCTCGTATACAGGCGGAAGCAGTCCGCACTGAGCCATGTACTGCACGATGCCTGTGGTCTTGAGCGTCACCGACTTGCCGCCGGCGTTGGGGCCGGATATAATGAGTATGCGGCGCTCCGGCGTGAGGGTGAGGTCGAGCGGCACAATCTCCTTGCCCTGACGCTCGAGCGCAAGCCTGAGCACCGGGTGTTCGGCATGGTACCACTCGAGTTCGGGCGAGTCGGCCAGATGAGGCAGGAGTCCGCCGACAATCCGTGCGTACTGTGCCTTGGCGTGTATGAAGTCGAATTCGCCGAGGAGTCCGAAACCGTCAAGGAGCGCATCAATTTCCGGCCGGATTATGTCTGCGAGGTTGGTCAGAATCCGGACTATTTCGCGGCGCTCTTCGATGGAGAGCTCTCGCAGACGGTTGTTGGCCTCGACCACTTCGGCAGGCTCGATGAAGAATGTTTTGCCGGATGCCGATTCATCGTGCACGATGCCCGATATCTTGCGTTTGTACATCGGAGCGACCGGCAGAACAAGACGCCCGTCTCGTATCGATGGTGTCACATCGGCTTCAAGATAGCCGTCGCGTACGGCATTCGATATCACGCGCCGTATTGTCGCGTTGATGCTGCCTGCGCATGCGGCCATCGAGCGGCGTATCTCAGCCAGCTCCGGCGATGCGTTATCTTTGATTTCGCCATGACGGTCGATGATTCGGTCGATGGCCGAGCTTACCGTCGGGAACGCCATCAGCCCACGGGCGAGAGTGTCGAGTTCGGGATAAGGGGTGATTATGCGGTTGCCGTCATCCTTGCGCGTCTTGGCAAAGAACGACGCTATATCGGCCATCGCAGTCAGCGAGGCTCTCAGGCCCGGCAAATCGCTCTCCGAAGGGAAGGTGCCGGGAACTCGGAGCGAAGTCAGCAGTGTGCGGCGATCATGGATTCCGCCGAGGTTGAATCCGGCATCGCTGTTGAGTATATCGAGCATTTCGGCCGTTTCGTGCAGACGTCGGCGCACAGTCGGAAAATCGGCACTGAAAGCCATTTCTTCGCACCGCGTGCGGCCAAGAGCCGAAGCACATAGCTTAGACACATAATCGCGTACGGAGTCGAATCCGATTTTATGTTCTATCGAATCAGGATAATTTGAAATCATAGCATGACTTAAAAAATCACTTGTGCATCATGCGGGCAAGGTTGCGTTTGTCCTCGCGCTCCTTGATGGCCTGACGCTTGTCGTACTCTTTCTTGCCGCGGGCCAGTCCGATTACCAGTTTGGCCAGTCCTTTGCCGTTGATGAACAGCCTCAGAGGCACGATGGTGAATCCGGCGTCGCGTCCGCTTTTCGCCAACTGCCGTATCTCTTTCTTGCTCAGCAGCAACTTGCGGTCGCGTCGCGCCTCGTGGTTGTTATAGCTGCCGTAGAAGTAGGTGGCGATGTTCATGTTCTTGACCCATACCTCGTTCTGCGATGAGATGTAGCAGAACGTATCTACCAGCGAGGCATGGCCGGAGCGTATGCTCTTTATCTCGGTGCCTGTGAGCACAAGTCCGGCGGTGAACGTCTCGACAATCTCGTAGTCGAACGTCGCACGGCGGTTCTTTATATTTATTTCTTTAGCGTTCATTGTGTTACCAGATAGAGAAGGTTATAGATGACCAGCGGGACAAGCACTATCGCGCATGTGACCAAAGCCAGCCAGCGCCATTCGTTGCCCGGCTCCACGCCCACGTATTTCATGTCTTTGTACAGAACCATAACCACGTAGACGGGCAGAAAGTTGAGTATCACCAGATGCCAGGGCACACAGTTGCACAGTATCCGCGCGAGTACCATCAGCCCTATGCCGCACACGATGAGCTGTCCCTGCCGGCGTGAGTCGGGCTCTCTGACGGTGATACGGCCCAGATACATGTCAAATATCAGTCTTGCGATGAAGATGGCTATGAAATATGCTCCGAAGTCGCTTATGGCATGGATCAGCACGCCGGCCAACGTCGACTCACGGTCAAATATCAGGGCAAGCGACTCAGAAGCAGCCGCTACGCCCAGCAGCGGATAGATACCTTTGCGCAGCAGGAGGTCCGGGTCGGGATTGTCCCTGTAGATGTCTTCCCACCCGTGTCCGGGCGCCAGGATGAGTTGTATGAGATATTTAAGAAATGTCAGCATCAGAGTGAGTTTCCTCAAGTGGAAACGGCTATGCAAAGTTAGCGGAAATATCTGAATCTGATGGAATAAATGGCATTTTATTTGCGTAATGCCGGCCTCGGGTCCGGTAATATGTGGTGATATCGCGGAATTTGCGTATATTTGCACGTCAAAATATCTGACCCTCAATCATGCTGCGACAGAAAATATACAATATCATCAACCGCGACCATAAGGGGATGTGGGCAGGACGTGTGTACGACTGGTATATGCTCGTGATGATCATCGCGAGTATAGTCCCTCTTATGTTTATCGAGGATTATCCCGTATTTCGGATAATCGAGATTGTGACAGTGACAGCTTTCATCGTCGACTATATTATCAGGTGGTATACATCTACGCTCCTGATTAAGCGAGGCTGGCTGTCGTACGTCATCTATCCGTTCACTCCGATGGCTATCGTGGACCTGCTGTCGATTCTTCCGGGACTGAATCTCATCAGTCCGGAGTTCAAACTACTGAGGCTCACACGGCTTCTTAAGATTGTCAGACTTCTGAAGATATTCAGATATTCTGATAAAATCACAATATTCCTCCATGTGCTTAAGAAGGAGCGCCAGGTCTTGCTGTCGGTGCTGATGCTGGCGCTCTTCTACATATTCCTTACGGCGCTGGTGATGTTCAACGCCGAGCCTCACATCAATCCGGAGACCGGAGAGGCCACGTTCCGCTCTTTCTTTGACGCTCTCTACTGGGCGACGGTGACACTTACGACTGTCGGATATGGCGACTTGTGTCCGGTGACCAACATAGGACGAGTGGTGTCGATGCTGTCATCGCTCTTCGGAGTGGCTATAATCGCGCTTCCGTCGGGCGTCATCACTGCGAGCTACCTTGAAGAACTCCGCGACAACCGTAAAGGATGCGACAAGGACTGCTGCTCGGACTCCATCGAGAAATCGTATCAGTCAGACTCCCTCAAGTGAAGGATCTCGAGGAATCTGTCGACCGTGGCTTTGTCGCCGGAGTATTTGCCACGGTCTTCGCTCAGCTTGCATGTGCTGCTGAAGAACGGCCATGACTCGGTGATTTTCACCGCTATCAGTTTGATGACGATATTCATCGGCCGGACTCCGTCGAAATCGTTGGTGAAGTGTGTTCCTATGCCGAACGAGGGTATGCACTTACCCTCCGCATACCGCTGGATACGGATGGCGGAGTCGACGTTCAGTCCATTGCTGAACACAATCTGCTTGCTGCGCGGATCGATGTTCAGACTTCTGTATTTGTCGACAATCCGGTCGAGTTGCTCAAAATTGTCGCCGCTGTCAACCCTCAGCCCCTTGAACATATTGGCATAGTCCTCAGAGAAGTTGAGGCTGAAGATTCGCCATCCGTAAGTATCGTAGAGGTATGTGCCCAGTGCGCCGCGATAGGTGTTCGCCCAGGTAGCCATGGCCAGATGGTTGGACAT
>CAMWZB010000097.1 GCA_947178655.1 uncultured Porphyromonadaceae bacterium | reverse complement strand
ATTGTGTCGTGGGCAGCTGCGGGAGAAGCCTCGGGGCAAGCGCTGGTGATGGGGATTCGGAGAGCTTCGGCATCGCGTGGCGCGCGTTCGGGGTCAGCCTGAGGTATCTCATTGTCGCTCGCTCCCCGGTATGCGAATCCTCCCGAAGCCTGATTGGGATCTTCCTCATCCCAGTTCTCGAAGCGGACGAATTCTTTGCGGAATAGCATGTCGACAGTGCCGACGCCGCCGCTACGGTGCTTGGCGATGATGAATTCGGCTTTTCCTCGTATATTCTTGCCCTCTTCGTCGACTCCGGTGCGCGAGTAGTACTCAGGGCGATGGATGAAGCATACGATGTCGGCGTCCTGCTCTATGGCGCCGGACTCGCGGAGGTCGGAGAGCTGCGGGCGCTTGTCTTTGTTGCCGCGGTCCTCGAGCTTACGGTTGAGCTGCGAAAGGGCTATGACCGGTATGTCAAGCTCCTTGGCGAGCTGCTTGAGAGTTCGTGATATGGTGGACACTTCCTGCTCGCGCGAGCCGAGTTTCATGCCGGCTGTCATGAGCTGGAGGTAGTCGATGACAATGAGTTTGACGCCATGCTCGCGCACCAGACGGCGCGCCTTGGTGCTGAGCTCCATGATGGAAAGGCCGGACGTGTCATCGACATACAGCGGCAGCCCCTGAAGGGTGCTCATGCGCGTAGTGAGCTGCGCCCAGTCATGCTGCGAGAGGTCGCCGCTCTTGATTTTCTCGCCGGGAACCTCACAGGCGTTCGATATAAGACGGTTGACAAGCTGGAGATTGCTCATCTCAAGAGAGAACACCGCCACGGGGTCGTTGTGCATGGCAATATTGAGAGCCATCGACAGAACGAACGCGGTCTTGCCCATCGCAGGACGCGCGGCGATGATGATAAGGTCGGAGTTCTGCCATCCGGAAGTCATCTTGTCGAGTCCGCGGAATCCGGTCGAGAGGCCACTGAGCCCGGAATTGCGCTTGCGCGCCATGTCCATCTTCTCGAGGGCCTTCTGAAGAATCGGGTCTATCTGTGCGACTTCCTTCTTGAGGTTGCGCTGCGTGAGGTCGAAAAGATTGCGCTCGGCTTCCTGCAGGAGGTCGTCGACGTCGTTGCTCTCGTCGAAGGCTGAATTCTCTACTTTCGAGGCGAAGGCTATGAGCTGACGGGCAAGATACTTCTGCGCTACGATGCGTGCGTGGAATACGACATGGGCCGCCGATGCCACATTGAGGCTCAGTTCGGCCACGAAAGCCACTCCTCCGACAGCTTCGATGTCGCCTGTCTGGCGAAGTTTCTCGTTGACGGTCATCATGTCGATAGGCTCCTGAGCAAGTCCGAGAGCCTGGATAGCCTCGTAGACTTTGGCATGACGAGGCTCGTAGAAGCTCTCGGGCCGGAGGATGTCGCAGACTTCGTTGAAAGCGTCCTTCTCAAGCATCAGCGCACCGAGAACCGCCGCTTCGATGTCGACGGCACGTGGCACCAGACGTCCGGCCACATCCGGCACGGGCTGCTGAGAGCGACGGTAGGACCTGCGCTGATCGTTGTCAGTGTATGGCATAATAGGCGTAGAATGTGACAGGGCTATTTGCGCCTGGCTTTGTCAATAAAATGCTGTGTCGGCACGAAATAAATCTCGGCACGACGGTTGGCGGCACGGTTACGGACTCCGCTGTTCGAAGCCAGCGGCTCGTCTGCGCCGAGTCCGTAGGGCACGATCACACACTCGACAGTTCCTTCCTGAGCCGAAATAAACTTATCTATGGATGCTGCCCGGGATTCTGTAATTCTGTCGGCATACTCGCTGTCGCCTGTGTCATCGGAATGCACGGCGATGATGACCTTATAGTTGTCACAGCGCTTGATATAGGGCAGAAGTCCGAGTATCTGTTTCTGCCCGGAGTCGGTCAGTTCAGTACTGTTGGGGGCGAAAAGCCGCGCACACGGAATGGTGACCATCACCACCTCGCCCTTGCGTACACCGGAAGCCGCATAACCGCGTTCGGCCAGCGCACGGCGCAACGAAGCCATCGCGCCGGCGATCTTGACGCTGTGCTTTTCTGCGACGGACGGATGGCAGATGTTCGATTCGATATCCACCGAAAAGGGGTCGAACGGCTCTTCGGCACCAAGTGCTACAGTTCCATGCAGCAGCAGTCCCGCGACAAAGGCAATCCGGCATAAGCGCTTGATATTATTCATTATATCTGAGGAGAAATCAGGTGTAATCAAAAAATGAGACTTTCTTCGTACTGAATCTCAGCACGAATCATGGCGCTTATCTGCTCGCCGGTGAATTCGGTGGAAGGCCCGTTCTTGGCAAAGCAGCGCATGATATAAGCGGTCATATCCTCGATATCCTCATCGGCATACTCGTCCGCATCGATGTCAAGGTCACCGTTCTCATCATAGTAGTCATATATCAGGTCAAGCACCTCACATATGGCATCGATGTCCCGGAGATTCTCGGGAACTGCCGCCGCCATCAGAGCCACGGCTTCGGTTTCGTTGTATTCTTTCATTGCTTATTGATAATTATAAGGAGAGCAAGCCTTCAGGCAGACTCATAAGCACGACTCTTGAATCGTGGTCAATATTCTCGATAAAATCAGCGACAGCCGGTATCAGCAGCGTGCCATTGCCGGGAGCCGACACATGGAACAGCAGATTTGGAGTGGAATCATCGAAGTCCTCGATGACGCCTATACGCTGCACAGATGCGGCGGCGTCCTCAACTTCGACGGCATAGCCGATGAGATCGTCAAGATACACCTGTCCGTCATCTTCCGAGTCACCGTCATCAAGCAAAGCCTTCTCCACGCATATATCGCGGCCTGTCACTCGTGCGGCATCTTCCTGCGAGCGGATTCCCTTAAGCGTCAGCAGTCTGGATTCGGCGCCGCGTTCGCGGACAGCCTCGATACGAAATGGCACCATAAGGCCGTCAAGCTCGACGAAGACTGTCTCGATGCCGTCCTCCGGAAATATACCGACATCGAACAGCGCCGATATCTCGCCCTTGATGCCGTGAGGCTTCACGAGCGAACCGATGCGAGTGAGATGGCTCCGGCTTATCATCTTTTCTTCTTCTTTTTGCCTGACGCTACAGGAGCCTGTTTGAACTCACATAACTGCAACTGCTCGGGAGTCACCCGTATGACACCATGCGACATGGCGCGGAGATCGGCGAAAACGCGGGCGTCCTCGACATTGTCGGTTGATGTCGTGACGAGTGTTTTCTTCATCTGATTGGCGATGAGGACTACGAGAGCGTCACGCTCCTCGCCCTCCTCCATGTCGACAGCGGCCTCGACAAGCCCTTGTATGTAGCGTCCATAGTGACGGAAAGGCATACTTCCGGGTCGCTCGGCAGGAACCGGGTCGGGACCTCCGTCGAAAGTCTCAGGCAAGACGTGGTCGAAGGGAAAGTCTACATCAAGAGTGAAGTCACTCATGATGTAGAGATGGTCCCACAACTTGCGGCGGTACTCCACCGCGTCGCCCTGAGCAGGGAAAAGTATGAGCATGGCTTCAATGATAGCCTCCGCACAACGGTTGCGTTCCTCTCGGTCGGCAATCGTCGTGCAGTGATCCACCATATTCTGAATATTGCGTCCGTACTCCGGAAGCACAAGACGCTTGAGATGATTCGTGTATGTGAGCATATAGAGGTTTTACGCGTTTCGCCGTCCGTTCAGATAGAAAGGCGGCGGAGAGTGTTGAGGAGCTCGCGGTTGATGGGCTTGTCGTTCTTGATGGCCTTGGAGAACGGCACGTATACAATCTCGTCGTTCTTGATGCCGATCATGACATTGCGCTGATCCTCCATGAGAGCATCGATAGCGGCAGCACCCATGCGCGAGGCAAGGATACGGTCGTGAGCCGTTGGCGAACCGCCACGCTGGAGATGACCCAGAATGGATACACGCACGTCGTAGCCGGGATACTCATTCTTCACACGTTCGGCCAGCCCCATAGCGCCGCCTGTCACCGGACTTTCGGCAACAAGGACTATCGAGGAGTTCTTGCTCTTGCGGAACCCGTTCTGGATGAGTTCTGCCAACTGGTCGACCTCTGTGGAAATCTCGGGAATGATGGCGGCCTCGGCACCTGAGGCGATGGCGCCGTTGAGAGCGAGGAAGCCTGCGTCACGTCCCATCACCTCGATGAAGAAGAGGCGCTCGTGGCTGGTGGCGGTATCACGGATTTTGTCGACACACTCCATGATGGTGTTCAGAGCGGTGTCATAACCTATAGTGGTATCGGTGCCATAGAGGTCATTGTCGATAGTGCCCGGCAGACCTATGATGGGGAAGTTGAATTCGTTAGCAAAAATACGTGCACCCGAGAGCGAGCCATCACCACCGATGACAACAAGAGCGTCGATTTCGTGACGGCGGATGACATCATACGCAAGCTGACGGCCTTCAGGAGTGGTGAACTCCTTGCAGCGGGCCGTCTTAAGAATAGTACCTCCCTGCTGAATGATATTCGATACATTCTGAGTTCGGAAATCAACTATCTCATCGGCAATCAAACCCTTATAGCCTCGGTATATACCTTTGACTTTCAGCCCGCTGAAAATAGCCGAACGGGTCACGGCGCGGATTGCGGCATTCATACCGGGAGCATCGCCGCCGGATGTCAGAATACCTACACATTTTATTGCAGACATACGCATATATTTTTAGAGAAAGCAAAGTTACACATTTTATTCTGAACAGCAGCAGCAGCGTCCAATCTTTTTTTGAAAAAACTTCATCAAAATATTTGGTGAATACAAAAACAATTCATAACTTTGCACTCGCAAAAGCAAAAGACCAAGGAAAGGTGCCGGAGTGGTCGATCGGGGCGGTCTCGAAAACCGTTGTACCCTTGCGGGTACCCAGGGTTCGAATCCCTGCCTTTCCGCAAACACTAAGATTGAAACTCGCTGAAATCAGCGGGTTTCTTTCGTTTTCAGGGGTCTCAAAATCTGGTTAGCAGATTTTGTAATATTGTAAGTATCAGGGGTCAAGCCGAAATCACGGTGCATGGATTTAGCGGAAATTGTTAAATTTCCTC
>CAMWZB010000096.1 GCA_947178655.1 uncultured Porphyromonadaceae bacterium | reverse complement strand
GTTCTTCATATACCGCTGGTTCAACGCCGGATTTGAAAAAGTCCGCCATTGGTATAACAGCGGCATAGGCCGTTTGCTCGCCAAACCGGTACTGGCGCTTATCGTATTCGCCGTGCTCTGCGGTGCGGCTTTCTGGGGATTCCTCCGCTGGCCCTCGACGTACGTACCACAGGAAGACATGGGCTACTTCATGACATCAGTCCAGCTCCCCACAGGCGCATCGCTCGAGCGAACCGACTCCATCACCCGGAAAGCCGAGACAGAGATACTGAAACTCCCTCAGGTAAAAGACGTAATAACCGTTGTCGGCAACTCGTTCCTCGGCGGAGGTGCGTCAAGCAACCTCGCTTCGATGTTCGTCGTGCTCAAGCCGTGGAAAGACCGCAAAGGCACCGACAACTCCGTATCGGCCATCATCAAGGACGTAGACCGAATCGGCGACGGCATACAGGAGGCGATACTCTTCTCCGTCAATCCGCCATCCATTCCGGGCCTCGGCACTACCGGCGGCCTCGAGATGCAGATTCTTGACATAAACAACCTCGGGCCCAAGGAGATAGCGCAGACAATCCGCGACATCCAAGACGAAGCCGCCAGACGCCCCGAACTGACCGGCGTCACAACACTCTATCAGGGCGAAGTGCCACAATACTCCATCAACATTGACCGCGACCGCGCCAAACTGTACGACCTCACCCTGGAGAGTATCTACTCTGCCCTCTCCGCCTACATGGGCAGCGACTATGTGAACGACTTCGTGAAGTTCGGGCGCACATATGAAGTGCTCGTCAGCGGCGACGCCGTATCGCGCGCTCACATAACGGGCATTTCCAACCTGAGCGTGCGCAACTCTCAGGGCGACATGGTTCCATTCGGAGCATTCACATCTGTCAACGAAACTCTCGGACAGCCTACCGTGAACCGATACAACATGTACACCACAGCCGCCGTCACAGGCAACCTCGCCCCGCATGTCAGCTCTTCCGCCGGCATACAGGCCATGGAAGAAATCATGAAGGACAAAATCGGCACGTCATTCTCATACGCCTGGACAGGCGAAGCACTTCAGGAAACCCAGTCCGGCACAAGCATATCGATGGTGCTCATCTTCGCCATCATCATCACCATACTCGTGCTGGCGGCACAGTACGAATCGTGGACCGACCCCATCGCCGTAGTCATCACGACACCAACCGCCATACTCGGCACCATATTGGGATGCATCTTCCTCAGTCAGAGCATCAGTATCTACACACAGATAGGCATCATCCTGCTGATAGGCATGGCAGCCAAGAATGCCATCCTCATCGTCGAGTACGCCATGGACTACCGCAAAGCCGGTCAGCCCATCCGCAAAGCCGCAGAAAATGCCGGAGACGTGCGTCTGCGCCCTATCCTGATGACTGCATTGGCATTCGTGTTCGGAGTCATGCCCATGATATTCGCCACCGGAGCCGGAGCCGCAAGCCGAATATCATTAGGCACCGCTGTAGTATTCGGCATGGCGGTGAATGCCATCCTTGGTACACTTTTCGTTCCGAGTTTCTGGGAACTGCTTCAGACCTTCAGAGAGAAATACCTGTCGAAGGTATTCTCCTATTCCGGCAAAACACCGACGCCGCCCACATCTTCAGACCACAAGACCGACATCTGACATCTTGTAGATGACAGGCATCAATCCTTTTGCTGTAAACAATACTTTCCGACTTATCAACGATGGCGAGGTATCATTTGATGCCTCGCTATTTTAAATGGTGACATGGCAACATGTACATGAAAGGGCTGGGCGTGGAGGCTGACCTGCGTCAGGCTTACGACTGGTTCTGTCTTGCCGCCGACAACGGCAATCCGGCTGCCGAAAATGCACTGACCAACAAGAAATTCAGAGATTTTAAACGATGTCGAAGATAGGACTGACGGCAAACAGATTATGATATCTAACAAACATAGAAATCGAGTCGGAAAGTCAGGTTTCCGACTCGATTTCTATGTTTTATAACATCCCGGCCCTGTATGGCTGAGATGAAAAATTGTAATGATTACTTGCGGAGTCCGTTGTAATCGCGGCTATAGCGGAGCATCTGGTCTGCGTACGTTTCGTCGTAGCTTATCTTCACGTCGATGATGTTGCCCTGCTCGTCGCGGACAAGAGAGTATACCGGATTGACAAATCCCTTGTAAGGAGCGATGCTGAGATGTGAGTAGCGATCAAGAACTTCCTTGTGGAGTTCGGGATCTACCTTGACCGCATAAGTCTCAACGAGGTCGGCAGCCGCAGGGTAGTCTCCTTCAGAAGTGATGCGCTGAATCTCTTTCAGAAGCTGACCGAACAGGTTGCGGAGCGCCTGATAGTCGTTGATACGGATGAAAGTCTTGCCCTGCTTGTCCTTGACGAGTTCGATGACATTATCGGCACGGCCCTTTTCGTAGCACCATTCGGCGATGAGTTTGCGGTTTCGCATGTGGGCTTCTTCAACATCCTTACCGGGCTCGATGCGCATGAGCTGTGTCATCATGCCGTTGAGGATGTACTTGTAGTATTCGGCTTTATATGCGTCGGGGTTGTCGAGAAGTCCGATCTCAATGAGTTTCGGATCTGCGAGGTAGTAGAGAGCGAAGAGGTCGGCTCGGGCTTCCTCGATAGTGGAGCCGTGTGCTTTAAGTGCATCGCGCTGCGTACCGGGAAGGAGTTTGCCTGAACCGTGTCCGAGGCACTCGTGGAGGTCGGTGTGAAGGTTGTCGGTGATGAAGAGGTACTTGTCGAGGAGGTCGCGCGTGGGCTGGTCGATGACAAATTCTTCATTGAAGCCATCGCCGTGCGATGCTGCGTCGTAAGCCTGGGTGATGTTCTCCAGCGTCACACTCTTAGAGCCGTGGGCCGCACGGATCCAGTTGGCATTGGGAAGGTTTATGCCGATAGGAGTGGCAGGATAGGCGTCGCCGGCGAGAATAGCTGCGGTGATGACCTTGGCAGAAACACCTTTTACGGTATCTTTCTTGAATTTGGGGTCTGTGGGCGAATTGTCCTCGAACCACTGCGCATTGGCGCTGAGCACCTCGGTGCGCTCGCTGGCGTCGATATTCTTGAAGTTGACAATCGACTCCCAGGCTCCTGTCATGCCCAGAGGATCATCATAGTCCTCGATGAATCCATTGATAAAGTCGACCTGAGATGCGGTGTCCACGGCCCACTCGATGGAATACTTGTCGAAAGTGGCGAGGTCGCCTGTACGGTAGTAGTCGATAAGGCTCTCGATTATCTGCTTTTGAGCAGGATTTTCGGCATATACGCGTGCACTGTCGAGATTGTCCACGATGTGCCGGATGGCAGAGGAGTAGAGTCCGTCTATCTTATACTGCTCTTCCACGACTTTTCCGTTCACCTTTTTGAGTCGCGAGTTGAGTCCGTAGGACACGGGGGTCTCGTCGCCGGGGACCTTGATGGAAGCATAGTATGCCTCAACTTCGGGCTGGGTGAGACCGGCTTCATAGAGGTTGTTCGCACTGGTGAGGATGAGATCCTCTCCGGCAGCCTGATTCACGCGCTTATTCGCAACCTCGGGGTTGAAGATGACTTCAAGGAGGTGATCGGTGTCAGCGACGGCTTTGTCGGCGGGGAGCGCCGCAATCTGTGCCTCGAGGAATTCACGTGAGAATGCAGGGGTGAACTTGTCTGTGCTGTAGTGATGATGTATGCCACTGCCGAACCACACCTGCTTGACGTATGTTTCGAAAGCCTTGAAGTCGGCGCTGTTGCGGTCACCGCTATAGTTTGTGTAGACATTCTCGAGGAGGTCGCGTATGGCGAGGTTGTCTATGTTATGCTGGTCCCAAAGTATGTCACGACCCCAAAGGGCTGCTTCTGTGAGATAATAGACCAGAATCTTCTGGTTGAGGGAGAGACTGTCGAAGTCAGGCACTTTGTAGCGGAGTACCTCAATATCGGCAAAACGGTCGACGTGGTAGTTGAAATCGTCGTCCGGAGCGGCCTGACGGGCCACACGTGAGCACGAGGGTGCCATCAGTACGGATGCCATTGCAGCTGCGATGATTAGTTTTTTCATAAATTATGGTGGTATTATTCTACGTACAATACGAGTCCCTTGAGATATTCTCCTTCAGGATGATATATGCTGACAGGGTGGTCGGCCGGCTGCGTAAGCTGATGCAGGATGCGTACCCTGCGGCCTGACTGGGCTGCGGCACTGAATACGGCCAGACGGAACTGCTCGCGGCTTACGGCCTGCGAACAAGAGAATGTGAAGAGGATGCCACCGGGAGCGATTTTTTCAAAGGCCTTGGCATTAAGACGGCGATAGCCCTGTAAAGCATTGTGAAGAGCGCTTCGGTGCTTGGCGAATGCCGGCGGGTCGAGAATGATAAGGTCATGACGGCCTGACTCCATGGCGTCGAGATACTTGAATGCATCCTCGGCACGGGAAGTATGACGCGAGGTGTCGCTGAAGTTCAGTGCCACATTGGCGTCAGTCAGGCTGATGGCCTTTGCTGACGAATCGACCGACACAACCTCCCGGGCACCTCCGGCAAGTGCATAGACAGAGAATCCGCCCGTATAGCAGAACATGTTGAGCACAGAACGGCCTGCGCTGTACCGGCCGACAAGCGCACGGTTGTCACGCTGGTCGACGAAAAAACCGGTCTTTTGTCCACGAAGCCAGTCGATGCGGAACTTCAGGCCGTTCTCAAGCGCCGTGTCGGATATGAATTCTCCGGCAAGATAGCCGTTCTCAGGATCGAGCCTGGCCTTGTACGGCAGAGTCGTCTCGGATTTGTAGTATACGCTACGGATACCGAGACCAGTCATCTCAGTCAGTGCTTCGGCAATAATCCTGCGCGCGAAGTGCATGCCCGGTGAGTGAGCCTGCACGACAGCCGTGGAACCATAGACGTCCACTACAAGTCCCGGCAGGAAGTCGCCTTCTCCATGCACGAGGCGGAACGCGTCGGTCGACTCCGACGGCAGTCCTAAGGCCCGGCGCATGGCCAAAGCCTGATCGAGACGAGCCTTGAAGAATGCCTCGTCGACAGTCTCCGTGGGGTCAAAGGAAAGCATACGCACAGCGATGCTCCCTATCTGGAAGTGTCCGGTAC
>CAMWZB010000095.1 GCA_947178655.1 uncultured Porphyromonadaceae bacterium | reverse complement strand
AGTCTTCGGCAGCGTCATATGTGTATAAGAGACCGAGCTACGAGTATGCCACATCGGCCATCCGCCGGGCTTCATCGGGCAGCCACGAGATATTCGTGGGCTACAGCCTCAAACTGGACCTGTCGGACAAGAACCGGCACAGGCACAAGAGCGTGCGGATAATGTAAAGTCAAAAGGAAAAGTAATACACATACTTGCATATGATGAAGAAAACCAACCGGATACTGATTTCGTGCATAGCGGCTACCGTCCTTGCCTCATGCGCCGCCGGCGGCAGCCGCGGAGCCGGAGGAGAGGTGACCGGAGTCGGCGGCACGTCGTGGGCCGAACCGACGCCCTACGGCATGGTGCTGGTCGACCGGGGATCGATGAAGGTAGGCATCGCCAAGGATGATACGTTGTGGAATCTGAAGGCCAATGCCCGCGGAATCTCTGTAGACGGTTTCTGGATGGACGAGACTGAAATCACGAACTCGAAGTACAAACAATTCGTATTCTGGGTGCGCGACTCCATCATCCGTGAGCGTCTTGCCGACCCGGCCTACGGAGGCAACGAGGACTTCAAGATAGAGGAGGACCGCGAGGGCAATCCTGTGACACCCCATCTGAACTGGAACAAGCCTATCCCCTGGCGCAATCCCAACGAGGACGAGCAGCGTGCCATCGAGAGTGTGTACCGCACAAATCCCATCACCGGTGCGCGCGAGCTTGACGGCTCACAGCTCAACTACCGCTACGAGGTGTACAACCACACCGAGGCCGCCCGCCGCCGCAACCGTCTTGATCCCCGTACGCGCGAGTACAATACTGACCGTCCCGCTCCGACCGATAATCCCGTGATATCGAAGGACACAGCATACATAGACGAGAACGGTGAGATACACCGCATGCCCATCACGCGAGCACTTTCGGGGCCGTATGACTTCCTCAATACGTATATAGTGAACGTGTATCCGGATACGACTGCGTGGGTGAATGACTTCGAGAACGCCTATAATGAACCTTATGTGCGTATGTACTTCTCGCACGGCGGCTACTCGGACTATCCAGTGGTCGGAGTCAGCTGGGAGCAGGCCAATGCATTCGCCAACTGGCGTACTGACTATCTGCGTCGCTCACTGGGCCGCGAGGGCGTGTATGTAGAGCCTTACCGTCTGCCGACTGAAGCGGAATGGGAGTATGCAGCCCGTGCAGGAACAGACGAGAACATGTACCCGTGGGAGGGCGACCTCACCATGAGTGACGACCGCGGTTGCTTCTATGCCAACTTCAAGCCACAGGAAGGCAACTATGTGAAGGACGGACATGTCATCACCTCCCGGGTGGGCACATACGCTCCTAATGATTTCGGCCTCTACGATATGGCCGGCAACGTGAGCGAGTGGACCTCAACTGCATTCACAGAGAGTGTCGGCCGACTTACGAGCGATCTCAACCCCGAGTACCGCTACGATGCCGCGGTGACCGATCCTTACAAGATGAAACGCAAAATCATACGCGGCGGCTCGTGGAAGGATGTCGCGCACAATGTCCGCTCCGACCTCCGTATGTGGGAGTATCAGAACGAGCAGCGATCGTACATCGGCTTCCGCTGCGTCCGCACCCAGATAGGATTTGCGAAAGGACAGAAACAGAACAACAAACGATAAATACAACTCTCTCTCCATCACTGTAAACTATGGGAAAAGTCCAGCAATATAAACGTGGCATCAGCGCTTTCATAAGCAGCGAGAACGGCCAGCGTTTCTTCAACTTTGCCTACTCCATAGGCGCCGCCATCGTCATCTGGGGTGCGCTGTTCAAAATCCTCCACCTACCGGGCGGCAATATGCTTCTGTCGATAGGTATGGGTACGGAGGTACTTATGTTCGTTCTCACGGCCTTCGACCGTCCGCCCCGCGAGTATCACTGGGAGGATGTGTTCCCGGCTCTCCGCAAGGAGTCGGATGAGAGCGAGGATGAAGAATCGCGCGGACCTGTCATCATCGGAGGAGGCACGGTCTATGCCGGCGGTGCCGTGTCCGGAAATGGCTCGTCGATGCCAAAAGTGACAGCGTCGCAGGCACGCCGAGCCGTGGGTATACCTCAGAATATCGACCTTTCAGAAGAGGACAGCCGCAGTCTGAGCGAAAGCATATCGAAGATGGCTGCCGCAGCCGACCAGCTCTCGCGCATGGCCGAACTGACATCAGCCACCCAGACATATCTTGACCAGATGGCAGCTATCGCGGCGGACATGCAGCAGCTACACGCCGTGACATCGTCGCTCAATCAGGTGTCGCAGACACTTCTTGACAGCTACAAGGCTATCACGGAGAACTCGGCGAGCATCTCAGAGAGCGCGCGCGGCTATGTGGACCAGATGCAGGCACTGGACCGCAATATCGGCGGACTCAACACTATCTACGAGCTACAGCTCCGAAGTGTGTCATCGCAGATTGACTCCATCGACCGAGTCAACCGCGGCATCAAGGACATCAGGGACATGTACGAGAAGTCGGCTTCGCAGAGCGCCCGCTACTGTGAGGAGACCGAGCGCATGGCCCGGTACATGCATCAACTCAATGCCGTATATGAGAAGATGCTCACGGCCATGACCGTCAATATGTACCGTCCGGGAATGACCCCTCCTGATATCGACGGCCGTGCGGTCAACACCGATGCCGTGCAGGCCGAGCGCAACCGTTAAACCGAATAAAAAGCTAAACGAATATAGATGGGAGCAAACAGTACAAGGCTTTCTCCGCGTCAGAAGATGATCAATCTGATGTACATCGTTCTGACTGCAATGCTGGCACTGAACGTCTCGAGCGACGTTCTTGACGGCTTCACGCAGGTGCACGAAGGTCTGAAGCGCTCTAACTCGAATTTCTTAACCCGCAATACGGCTGTCTACGGGCAGCTCGAGACCATGGCGGGCCGCAATCCTGAGAAGGGTCAGGTGTGGCTCAGCCGCGCAACCGACGTGCGCCAGGCCACCGAGCGTATGCTACAGTATGTGGACAGTCTGAAGTATGCCATCGTCCGCAAGGCCGACGGTGCCGACGGCAATCCCGATGACATCCAGAACCGTGACGACCTGGAGGCCGCTGCCGTCGTCATGCTCTCGGGAGTGCATCCCAAAGGTGCCGAGCTGCGTGAGCGCGTGAATGAATACTGCGGTTATATAACCACCAATATACCTGACACACTCAAGCGCCGCACCATAGAGGAGGCCCTGTCGACTGCTCCGATAGCCCGGACGGGCAATCTGACTCCGCTAAAATGGGAGGAGACGAAGTTCGACCAGCAGCCTGTGGTCGCAGCCGTGACGCTGCTGTCCAAACTGCAAAGCGACATACTCTATGCCGAGGGCGAGGCTCTGGCGTCGCTGCTGTCGCAGGTCGATGCCGGCGACGTGCGCGTGAATGAGCTGAATGCCTATGTGATGCCGCAGTCGCGTCTGGTGATGCGCGGTGGCCGCTATTCGGCCAATATCCTGCTTGCAGCAGTCGATACCACTCAGCGTCCGACGGTATATATAGAAGGAAAGAAACTCGACAATTCGACCGGCCTTTATGAAGTGAGCACCGGCTCTACCGGGACATTCAACTACAAGGGCTGGCTCGAGGTACCACATGGCGACGGCAGTGTCACACGACACGACTTCGCTTCGTCGTACACCGTCATGGAGCCTATGGCGACGGTGTCGGCGACGCTCATGAACGTGCTGTATGCCGGCATCGACAACCCGGTGAGCATCTCTGTGCCGGGCGTCGCGAACACCGATATCTCCGCAAGCATGACCAATGGGACACTGGTGCGTCAGGGCGACCACTGGGTGGCCCGTCCGTCGGCGGTGGGCCAGGACGCAGTCGTATCCGTGACAGCCAACATGGACGGTCACTCCGTGCCGATGGCCTCGACCACATTCCGAGTGCGGAAGCTGCCCGATCCGTCGCCCTTCATATCATTCAAGGACGCCCAGGGCAATCCCGACCACTACAAGGGCGGCAAGCCTTTTGCGAAGGCGCTGCTGATGTCGTCGCCGGGTCTTGAGGCAGCAATCGACGACGGTCTGCTTGACACGCCTTTCACAGTGCTCGGCTTCGAGACAGTGTTCTTCGATTCGTCAGGCAACGCGATGCCCGAAGTGAGCGATGGCGACAAGTTCTCCGCCCGTCAGAAGGCACAGTTCCAGCGCCTAAGCCGCGGCAAGCGCTTTTTCATCTCCCGCATCAAGGCGAAGGGCCCCGACGGGGTCACCCGCGATCTCTCGCCTATGGAAGTTATCATCAATTGACAAGAATATCCTCATCTCAGAATAATATGCTCAGAATCATAAGAACAGTCATGGTCTCGGCCCTTCTGCTTTGCAGCGTGGCGCCATTGGCGGCTCAGGAACAGAGCCAGGGTGTAATGCGTCGCAAGGGTGCATCCGACCGTAACCAGCGTACGCAGCAGGACGGCTCGGTAGTGACCGAGCGCATGCAGAACTTCTACTCGGGCGACAATTCGTCCATCTCTGACGCCGACCGTCAGTGGATGAGGGTGATATACCGCGCCATAGATCTCGATAAGGACGCCAATGCGGCACTATACTTCCCCGAAGAGCCTATCGCCGGGCAGGAGAATCTCTTCCGTATCATCATGCGTCTTCTCGCCTCGAATACCGTTCCGGCATACGAGTATCTTGACGGTCGCGAGATATTCACCGACCAGTACCGCATCAAGACGCGCGACGTGCTTGACCGGTTCTACATCCCCTACACGGAGGCCAAAGGGTCGACAGAGAAGAATCCGCGCTTCGATATTGACGAGAATGACGTTCCGACCAATGAGGTACTGTCATACTACGTGGTAGAGCGTTGGGAGTACGACACGCGTCATAACCGTCTGCGTCCGTCGGTCGAGGCCATCTGTCCTGTGCTGCACCGGTCGGGCGACTTCGGAGGAGACGCACTGAAGTATCCGATGTTCTGGGTAAAGTTCTCCGATCTGCGTCCTTACCTGGCCGCGCAGACTATATTCACGGATGATGACAACAATCTCCCGACGTGCACTTACGATGACTTCTTCACTCTCAACCTCTACGAGGGCGATATCTATAAGACCCGCAATCTGAAGAACAAGTCGATGGTGCAGCTCTATCC
>CAMWZB010000094.1 GCA_947178655.1 uncultured Porphyromonadaceae bacterium | reverse complement strand
AGTCAATCCGCCAGTTTGCCGGATACCAGTACTCGCCCAAGTACTACAGCAAGAGCCGCTATCAGCTCGTATCGTTCTTCGGTCGTGTCAACTACACACTGATGGACCGCTACCTCCTCACCGCCACAATGCGTTGGGATGGTACCTCTCGATTCGGAAAAGACAACCGCTGGGGCACATTCCCCGCTGTTGCTCTCGGCTGGAAAATCCTTGAGGAAGACTTCATGGAAGGTGCCCGGGGCGTGCTGAGCGAACTCAAGCTCCGCGCTGAGTATGGCGTCACCGGTCAGCAGAACCTCGGCGGCGACTACTTCCCCTACCTCCCCATCTACTCCATCCTGAACTACGAGTCAAACACTTATCCTATCGGAATCAACCCCGACGGAACTCCCAACTACGTACAGATAGCATATCCCGAGAAGTACAATGCCGACCTCAAGTGGGAAGAAACCCACACTTGGAACGTCGGCGTCGACTTCGGATTCCTCAACAACCGCATCAACGGTAGCATCGACTGGTACCGCCGCAAGTCAACCGACCTGCTCGTCTGGGCCAACTTCCCCGCAGGCTCCAACCTCTCGAACGTCGGAAACATCAACCTCGGCGACCTCACCAACACCGGTATCGAATTCAACATCAACACCCGTCCCGTGGTCACTCGTGACTTCACATGGAACTCCAACCTCAACTTCGCCTGGAACCGCAACAAAATCACCCGGCTCGCCGAAGGTGCCGACACCACAACCGGCGGCGTCAGCGGTATCAACGTCCAGAAGCACGTCGTTGGCGAAGCTGCATACACTTACTGGGTATACGAACAGGTGTACGATGCCAACGGTAATCCTCTCGAAGGTGTATACGTCGACCAGAACGCCGACGGCGTAATCAACAACGACGACCGCATCCTCTACCATCACGCCACTCCCGACATCACCGTGGCATGGAACAACACCTTCAAGTACAAGAACTGGGACCTCGGATTCGTTCTCCGCGGCGCTTTCGGCAACTGGGCTTACAACCAGAACATGATGAACAACAGCTTCGTCTCGGCTACCGCTACCGCTCCCCTGAGCAACATCCTTGACAACACATACCTGTTCGAGACCACTCGAAGCACCGACCTCATGCTCTCGAACCACTGGGTACAGAACGCTTCATTCGTTCGCTGCGACAACATCACTCTCGGATACACTTGGGACAACCTCCTCCGCGACAAACTCCGTCTGCGCGTATTCGGTGCCGTCGAGAATCCGTTCGTAATCACCGGATACAAAGGTCTCGACCCCGAACTCACATACCAGCACGGCATCGACAACAGCTGCTATCCTCGTCCTGTGACGTTCACCCTCGGCCTTGTCGCAAACTTCTGACAACAGCCAATATTCAAGAGTCATTTAACTTACGAACTCCTTCCCAATTAAAAATATGAATATCTCAAAATATATCATTGCCGGTTGTGTGGTCCTGACAGGACTTGCCTCTACTTCCTGTGTAGGCGACCTCGACCTCAAGCCCAATGACCCCAACCAGAAGCTCGAGCTGACCACCGCTGCCGAGTGGGACGGCTTCCTGGCTCGTCTCTACGGCAATCTCTACCGCGACGACGTCATCTCTACATCCGACGGCGGTGCCGGAACATTCACCCGCACACACTTCAACCTCCAGGAAGTGACTGCCGACGAGTGCTTCATCTCCGAAAAATGGAACGACCCCGGATACCAGCCGCTGAACTTCTGCACATGGAGTGCTAACAACGAATGGATTTACGCCGCTTTCGCCCGTGAGTTCTTCAACGCCAAAATGGGCGCCGAATTCATCAGCAAGATGCAGAGCGAAGGTGCCGCATTCTTCGACGAAGCCGAAGTGAAGGCCCGCGTGGCAGAAGCCCGTACTCTCCGCGGTCTGGCATACTACTACATGATCGACCTCTTCGGTCGCGGTCCTTGGATCGACGAAGCATCTGTCACCGGTGCCGTACCTCCCACCTACGACCGCGTCCAGCTCTTCCAGGCCATCACATCCGAACTCGAAGCAAGCGTCGGAGACCTCAAGCCCGCAGCTCAGCAGACCTACGGACGCGTAAGCCGCGAAGCCGGATACATGCTTCTGGCCAAGCTATACCTCAACGCAGAAGTATACACCGGCACTCCCATGTACGACAAGTGCGCCGAATACTGCAATAAAATCGTTGCTTCGGGCATTCAGCTCGCCGACGAATACAAGTATCTCTTCTGCTCGACCAACGACAAGTATGTCGGCAACGGCGAAATACTTTGGGCCGTGCCTCAGCAGCAGGGTCGTATGGAGACATGGGGCGGCACCACATACCTCACCGTGGGCTGCTACGTAGAGTCTGCTCCGAAGGAAATTCTCACTCAGCTCAACAGCCAGGGTGTGCCATGGTCAGGACTCCGTCTCCGTCCCGAACTTTCCAGGGCTCTCCAGGGCGACAACCGGCGAATGATCTACGAAGGCACATATCAGGAAGACATTCCCGATCTGGCCACATTCGACGAATACAGCTGCGGATACATGTGCATCAAGTACTCCAACTCGCCCGAGACCGACTATCTCAACACAGCCGGTGCCACAAACAACAACACACAGGTGTCGAACGTCGACTATCCTATCTTCCGTCTCGCCGACACATACCTCATGCTTGCAGAGTGCCAGCTCCGTGGCGTACAGTGCGACGGCCTCCATTACCTCAACCTCGTGCGTGAACGCGCAGGAATGGACCCCGTCGGCGCTCTGACCGATGAAATCGTCCTCAACGAACGCCAGTGCGAACTCTACATGGAGGGACACCGCCGTCAGGACCTCATCCGCTTCGGACGCTACACAGGCGGCTCATACATATGGTCGTGGAAGAACGGCGTCCTCGAAGGAGGTTCGACTCCCGAATACCGCGCCCTCTTCCCCATACCCTACCAGTATGTAGCAACCGTAGGACAGAACGAAGGTTATTAATGTATAACTCCAAAACAAACGGAATCTCATGAAATTCGCTAAAATATACAACGTTCTGGCCGGAGCTGCCATCGTGCTCTCAATGGCTTCCTGTGAGGAGAACACTACTCCGACATATCAGAAGCCGGACCCCGAGACATTCAAGATGAACACTCCCGCATTCCAGGACCAGTACTATACCCTTACCGAAGAAGGCACCTTCGAACTCGTAGTAGCCGCACAGCCGGCCTACGGTTTCTCCGCCGTCACTCAGTACCGCGCTCAGGTCGCTCTCAATCCCGAGGACTTCGCCGACGAGAGCAAGTACCGTGAGCTTACGCCCATAGGAACTGGCACTCTCTCACGCATGGTCCTGAACGACATCGACCTCACCGAAGCCATCTGCGAGCTCAGCGGCATCAAAGAGGCTGCTGACTTCAACCTCTCCGAAATGCCCGTTTACTTCCGCGGAGCTGCTTTTATCGACGGCATCGAGGACTCATACGTGACCACTTCCAATGTCGTGGCCCTCAACCACGTCACACCCTTCTTCTCAGTGGCCAAGCCCGGCGTAATCTTCGTAGTCGGAAACTACCTCGGCGACTGGATCGGCGTAGACAAGCCAGCAAGCGCATTCGACGGATACACCCTCTCGGAGAAAGACGACGAAATCCGCTCGAAGAAGTACTACGGCACCATCAACTTCGACCCCACGCTTGCTGAGAAAGATGGCGCTATATTCCGATTCTATACCGAACTCGGCGACTGGGACGCAAACTCGTTCGGACCCTCGGGCGGTCCTGACAGCGATACGCCCGTCGAATTCCCCGAATTCGCGGCAGGAAGCACACTCGAACAGAGCCTTGCCAAGACCAAGGACTCATTCAAGTTCAATAACTACCGCGGAACTCTGCAGTTCGAAGTCGACATCAAGGCAATGAAAGCCATCATCACGGCGCCGAAATGATATCCAATCTTAAAAAATTGCATCTGACATGAAGAAAATAGCATCAATAGCTCTTTCGGCGCTCGCTTGCTGCGGATTTGTCGCCTGCGACGAATTCACCATGCCCAACCCGCCCGCACAGAGCAACCCCGACGAAGCTGTATTCGCCGACACCGACCTCAAGCTCACTTCGGTAGTCGACGGCACCATCAACCTGCCTCAGCTTTCTGCCGACGAGCTCCCCGTCGAACTCTTCGACTACGAACTCACCAACGTCCCCTCAGGCTACACCGTCAAGCTCTTAGCCGAGATGGCAGCCGATCAGGACTTCACCGCTCCGGCCGAATTCAACGTCGCTTTCAACGACGAACTCGGCAAAGTCACAGCATCAGTCCAGGCCATCCAGCAGGCATTCAACAGCTCCGTCTCAAAAGACCTCGCTGAGCAGTCTGTCTACGTCCGATACTCTGCCATCGCCGTCAACGGCACATCGCAGGTGCGTCTCGGTGGCAACGACTACTACTTCTTCAACGGCACTTACAGCATCCTGCCCATGCCGCAGTCCTACGTCATCGAGGACGCATACTACCTCATCGGCTCATTCTGCGACTGGGACTTCGACAAGGCTGTCAAATTCACTCAGCTCAACCCGGGCAACGTATATGACAACCCCGAGTTCTACTCGCTTGTGAACATCTCCGAAGCCGACATCGCTGACGGACCTGCCACCTGGAAGGTTCTCCCACAGTCATGCGTCGACAACAAGACCTGGGACGGATCTCTCGGCGTGACAGACATCACCGAGAACCCCGCCGGATCGAAAGGACAGCTCTTGGCCACCGACTCTCGCGACGCCGAAGCCGGAAAGCTCGCCATCAACAGCCAGTATATGGTCAAAATCAACATGGAGACTCTCGCCTTCGAAGCCTCATTAGCTGTCGACAACCTCTGGGTACCCGGCATGGGATCGTCAACGACCGACTTCAGCCGCATGATGCGCCTCTCAACCAATGACTACATCCACTACAGCGGCACAATGCGTCTCAACAGGCAGTTCTGGCTCACAGGGCAGCCATCTCTCAGCGGCATCGTATACCGTCCTGACGGCGACACAGAGTTCAACGCCGAAAACACCGAGTTCAGCGGCAAAATCAAAATCGACCCCTCGGCCAACACCCGCATGAAAGTTCCCGGCGACGGCCTCTGGTACCTCGCCGTAAGCAGCGCCACCCTCGCAG
>CAMWZB010000093.1 GCA_947178655.1 uncultured Porphyromonadaceae bacterium | reverse complement strand
CTATGATGGTGAGCGAGCCTCCGCCTTCGATGTTGCGGGCAGCGCCGAAGAAGCGCTTGGGCTTCTGGAGGGCGTTGGCGTCGACACCGCCTGACAGGATTTTGCCCGATGCGGGAGCGCAGGTGTTGTAGGCGCGGGCCAGACGGGTGATGGAGTCAAGAAGGATGACCACGTCGTGTCCGCACTCGACCATGCGCTTGGCCTTGTCAAGGACGATTCCGGCTATTCTGACATGGCGGTCGGCCGGCTCGTCGAAGGTCGAGGCGATGACTTCGGCGTGGACGCTGCGCTGCATGTCGGTGACTTCCTCGGGGCGTTCGTCGATGAGGAGAATCATGATGTAGGTCTCGGGGTGATTCTCTGCTATGGCATTGGCGATGTCCTTGAGAAGGAGGGTTTTACCGGTCTTGGGAGGAGCCACGATGAGGCCGCGCTGGCCTTTGCCGATAGGCGAGAACATGTCCACGACTCGGGTCGACATGGTGCATGAACGTCCGCTGGTGAGATCGAATTTCTCGTCGGGGAAGAGGGGGGTCAGGTGCTCGAAGGCCACGCGGTCGCGGATGAATTCGAGCGGACGGCCGTTGACGCGGAGCACGTCGGTGAGGGGGAAGTATTTCTCGCCTTCCTTCGGCGGACGGATAGTGGCTTCGACGACGTCGCCCTGACGGAGGCCGAAAGCCTTTATCTGAGGAGTGGTGATGTATACGTCGTCCGGCGACGGGAGGTAGTTGAAGTCGGCCGAGCGCAGGAATCCGTATCCTTCGGGCACTATTTCAAGGACTCCGGTGGCGTTCAGGAGTCCGTCGAAGTCGTAGCGGGGTTGCTGGAAGTTGTCGCGGCGGTTTTTGTTCTTTTTCTTGCCCTGCTGTTGCTGTGGCTGTTGTCCCTGGCGGTTGGGTTCGGTCAGTACGATAGGTCCCTGGACTTGCTGCTGGCGGTGCTGCTGCTGAGGGTGGTTCTGTGCTGAATCTTTATCACGCTGTGAGCGCGGCACGAATTTGCGGCCTTCACTGCGAGGGAAGAAGTCGCCGAGCGAGCCGTCAGGGGTGGGCGTGAACTTGCCGCGGGGACGTTCGTTGGTGTCGTGCTCGCCGGTGTGGGCTTCGGGTGCTGTTGCTGTGGCTTCCGATGCCGGGGCCGGAGCGCCGGAGTCGGATGGGCGGTGTGCCGGAAGGACGGGCATCTCTTCGGAGGGAGCGGCGGCCGCGGGTGTTTCGGGCTGCGCTGCCTCGGGCTGCTGCTGAGGCTGCTGAGGCACGGTCGGTTCGGCAGGCTGCTCGCCGGTCGGCTTGGCTTCGGCTTCCGGCTGCTGGACTTTCTTGGGGCGTCCGCGGCGTTTCTTCTCGGGGGACGGTTGTTCGGGAGTGGAAGCGGCGCTTTCCTGACCGGCATTTTGTGCAGGTGCAGCCTGTGCAGCGGCATCGGTGTCGGCGCTCTGTGTGTCAGCTCCCTGTGCCGGACTGTCGGCCTTGACTTCTGTCTCGGTCTTTTTCTTCCGGCCACGTTTTTTGGGCTTCTCGGCATCAGGTTTCTCTCCGGCGGCTTCGGCGCGTCGACGGCGTTCGGCAGTTTTGGCGGCGGCTCCGGTCTCGGCCTGATGGTCGAGTATGCGGTATATAAGTTTTTCTTTGTCGGAATTGTCGATTTTCTTAAGTCCGATGCTTTCGGCAACGGTCTTAAGTTGTTCGTCAGTCATCTCGTTGAGATCAGCGATAAGATACATCGTATGTTTTTGGTAATGAATATTCGTTTTAAATCACATCACAGCCCGGGCCCTCGTATACAGGCTCAAGACGGCAGTATGGTAAAAAATTTTTTAGTAATGTAGCAGTGGAGTGTGGTTGAAAAGAAGCGGAAACACGCGTATTCGATAAGCGTCGGCCGATGTTGTAAACTGCTCAATATGCTGAATGGTAATCAGTTAATCGGCATGCGCGGTGCGCTCTTAGCCACATGGCGCACTTTGACATTGCAAAGGTACGATTCTTTATTTAAATAACAAAATAAATGCGGTATTGTTTTTTGTGATATTATGTCGGCCATTATCCGACTTTTATACGCCGGTGAGTGTTACTAACATAGTAAACGTATCAAATAATTGCATTATGCTTACAGAAACTATACAACGCCACGTGTGGCTCTCGGTGGCTCTTTCGGTGGCCTCGATGGTCATCGGAGTGGCCGCATGGGTGCTGAAATGGCTCATCGCACAGATATCCTCACTGTGCATGTCAGGCTTGAAGGCAGTCGGATACGACTGGATGATTATAGTGCTGCCCGTGGTAGGTATCATGCTCACGGGCTTGATTGTCAGGCGTGTGGTCAGATGGCCTCTCGAGCATGCCACAGAGCGGATTAAGGCCCGGGTGGTCAAGGGCGACGGAAATATGCCCCTTCGCCTGACTGTGGCTTCGATAGTGACCAACGCCATCACTCTCGGGTCGGGCGGTTCGGCCGGTGCCGAGGGCCCTATAGCCGACACGGGAGCGGCCATAGGGAGCAATATTGCGCGCGTATTCAAGCTCGACCGGCGCGGTATGCTTGTGCTCATGGCCTGTGGGGCAGGTGCGGGCATCGCGGCGATATTCAAGTCGCCCGTGGGCGGTATTTTCTTCACTCTCGAGGTGCTGCGGATGCAGTTGGGCATAGTGCCTGTGCTGATGCTTGCGGCCATGTGTCTGATTTCGTCGCAGACGGCGTCGGCGCTGAGCGATTTCGGGCCTGACCTGGTGCTCGGTGCTGTGCCGGCGTCATTCTCTTGGCATATGATGCTTCCGATGATAGGGCTCGGCATATTCTGCGGTGTGTATTCATGCTACTATAAGGCCTCGGGCGATGCTGTGGCACGGCGGCTGCACGGCATTAAGGCGCCGGTGGTGCGCAACATTGCGTCGGGACTGTTTCTCGGGATTATTCTCTATCTGTTTCCGGCTCTTTACGGCGAAGGCTACGAGGTGCTCGTCGGCGTGGCCGACGGCCATATGCAGCATCTGTGGCTCGGAAGTGTGCTCTCGGACATGTCAGGCCCCTGGCTCCCACTGTGCGCTCTGGGAGGAATACTTCTTCTCAAGGGCGTGGCTGCGTCGGATACCAATTCGGGCGGCGGTGTCGCCGGCGAATTCGCTCCTACGCTCTTTGCCGGAGGCATGGCCGGGGCATGTTTCAGCATGCTCGTCGGGCCGGAGCTGCTCCCCATGGAGACTGCCGTCATATGCGGTATGGCCGGAGGTATGTCGGGAGTGATACAGGCCCCGATAATGGCTGTGTTTCTGACTGTGGAGATGTCGCGTACGCCTGACCTGATTCTGCCGGTCTGTCTGGTGGCTGTCGTGTCGGTGGCTGTCGTCAAAGGCCTGTCGCTGGCCTTTCAGGGCTTCGGGCTTTCGAGGGTGAAGTAGCCGTTGGCTATGATGATGCTGTCGATGCGTGCCGTCAGGCTGCGGTAGTCCCAGTCGTTGCGGTTGCTCAGAATGATGTAGCCCATGTCGGTGCCGGGCCATGTCGTGGTCACTGCCGTATATCCGCCGTTGCTATTCATGTGGTAGGCCTTCATCGGATATCCTTCCCGCCTGTTCAGAGCTATGCCCAGACCATATGAGACGTCAGGGAGCACGCTGTCGACGGCAGGGGTGTATATCATCGTCAGTGAGGAGTCATTGATGATGCGGCCCGTATTGAGTGCGTGGTTCCACTTTATGTAGTCACGGGCAGTGCAGTACATGCTGCGTTCTGATTTGGACAGGAAGAACTCTACCTCGCCGTAGTCGTATTCTTCCCACTTGTTGTCGGGGCTTCTGTAGGCCCTGGTGGCCGGTCCTTCGGCTCGCCGGTAGGCATGGGCGGCATTCTTGACAGGACGCTCGGGGGTGGGGAAGCGGACATCCTTGATTCCGACAGGCTCAAACAGGTTTTCGGTTATCCACTGCAGGTAGGTCTGCCCGGTGACGCGCTCTACAAGCGGTGCCACAAGAATATAAGCCGGATCATTGCGCTGGAATCTGGTACCCGGCTCGTACTCGGAAGTGGTGAGATCGCGGAATATCGGTAAGTGCTCATTGTCGGAGCTGTACAGGCGGTAGTCCTCGCGCTTGCTGAATATGCTGTGGTTCGAGCGTGTGTATGCGTCCCATTCTTCGGCTGTCCGCGGACGCAGGTCGGGAAGTCCTGACGTCTGCGACAGTATGTCCCGTATCTTTATCTTTCTGAATATTTCATCAGGAAATTCGGGGAAATAGTCCGAGAGAGGGTCGTCAAGCGTTATCTGCCCTTCCTCGCACAGCTTCATCAGCGCTGCCGTGCTCACGGTCTTGGTGGAGGATGACAGGTTGAAGAGCGTGCTGTCGCTCACTGCACGGCCCGTGGAGAGGTCTTCCATGCCGTATGACCTCGAATAGATGATATCTTCGCCTTTCGTGACCACGATAATGCCGCCGGGTTCATTCTTGACATCCATGAAGCTGAAGACAGAGTCGATGGCCGATTCCAAGGGACTTGCCGCGGTTCTGACCGGATTATTGTTCATCGCGGTAGTGCAGCATCGGAGTGTTATCGCGATGGCGGCTGCACAGAGAATCGCGATGAATATATTTCTGAAATGCATGATGGATGGGTCGGATGGATATGATTGCGTTTAATCGGCACAAAATTATCCAAAAAGGAATAAACATGAAATATCCTCACAGTATTTTAGTGAGTTTGTTACAGTTTTGTATTGGTTGTAGCAGAAATGTAAAAATTCTGAAAAGAATTTGTATAAAGTATTGAAGGTTTGAGGCGATTCGGCGCTAATGGCTAAGGAGTGTCAGATGGTCTGCAGGGTCTTGTGGCTGTGACGCAGTCTGAAAATTTTTTGTACCTTTGTGCACAGTTACTGATTTTTATAAAATGATTGTCATTAGTGGCTTATGTCATTGAAGAATACACTGAACGGACTGCTTGACTGGCGTCTGGAACGCAAAATATGGAGAATCTCCGAGAAGCATGAGAAGGAAGCTCTGAGAATCAACGGCTACGCCACCGGAAAAGCCGAGGGCGAGGATGCCTATATTCGAAAATGGGCGCCTTTGCTTCGGTTTTCCACTCCGTATGCCTACCGCCTGTTCTCGAAGTATTGCGGTACAACGCCTGACATCCTTTCGCAGACGGCCACTCTGATTATTAACAATACGCTTAACCCCGGGGAATACCGGCCTTTTTATGAGGACAAGAACGTC
>CAMWZB010000092.1 GCA_947178655.1 uncultured Porphyromonadaceae bacterium | reverse complement strand
CAAAAGGGCGGGATAGCTCAGTTGGTTAGAGCGTCGGATTCATAACCCGGAGGTCACGAGTTCAATTCTCGTTCCCGCCACTTAAAATTTAGTAGCTTAAAGCCGAAGCAGATATGCTCCGGCTTTTTTACTGCATATCCGCAACCGCTCTTTACATCGGAGAGCCGGTTGTTAACCCTCTAATCCTACGCCCGATGAAAAAACAAATGACACTGCGTGTCGACTTCGTCAACCGCCTCAAGGGTGGGCTGCTCCACATAGGACTGGCTCCGGAAGGCGATGACCGCTTGCCCGAAATGCTCCCGGGACAATTCGTGGAAGTCGCCGTCGACAAAGCTCACGTTCTTCTCAACCGTCCATTCTCGATTTTCAACTGCACCGACCGCCTGCTCGAGCTCCTGGTCAAGCCGCTCGGACGCGCCAGCGAGGCTCTCGGCACCTATGAGCCCGGCGACAGCATCCGCGTCATCGCACCACTCGGACACGGATTCACACTCGCGCCGGAAGGCAGCCGCGTGCTCCTCATCGGAGGAGGGGTGGGAATCGCTCCTCTGCTCTACCTCGCACGCACGCTCAACGGACGCGGCATCCGTCCTGTCATCATCTATGGCGAGCGCACCGAACCCGACCCCGCTCTCTGCGCTCGCCTGTGCGAAGTGGCCGACCTCCGCATATGCACCGACGACGGCTCGGCGGGCTTCCACGGATTCGTCACTCAGCATCCGGCCCTCACCGACGGCAGCTACGATTTCCTCCAGGTATGCGGCCCGGCCGTGATGATGAAAAATGTCGCGGTTATAGCCCGGGAGAAGGGACTCGATGCCGAGTACTCTCTTGAGAACAAGATGGCATGCGGACTGGGTGCGTGCCTCTGCTGTGTCGAAAATACAACCACCGGTAACCGCTGCGTATGCACAGACGGACCCGTTTTCAAAGCCGATGAACTGCCATGGTAAATCTCGTTACAAAATTAGGTGAGCTCACGCTCAAGAACCCCGTGCTCACTGCATCGGGCACTTTCGGATACGGCCTCGAGTATGAAGACTTCGTAGACCTCAACCGCCTCGGCGGATTCGTGGTGAAAGGGACCACTCTCGAGCATCGCGAAGGCAACCCATACCCCAGAATGGCCGAGACTCCATCAGGCATGCTCAATGCCGTCGGACTCCAGAACAAGGGCGTCGACTACTTCATCAAGCACATCTGGCCCCGCATATCTTCGGTGGACTCGCAGGTCATCGTCAACGTGTCAGGCAAGTCGGTCGACGACTACGCTGCCACTGCCGAAAAACTCGCCGCCATCGACGGCATCCGGGCCATCGAGCTGAACATATCCTGCCCGAACGTCAAGCAGGGAGGCATGGCATTCGGCACCACTTGCGACGGCGCAGCCTCCGTAGTGGGAGCTGTCCGCAAGGCATGGCCGCGTCACCTCATGGTGAAACTGTCGCCGAACGTCACATCTGTCACCGACATCGCCCTGGCTGCCGAGGCAGCAGGCGCTGACAGCGTATCACTCATCAACACCCTTCTGGGCATGGCAGTCGACATCGAGCGCCGCCGCCCGGTTCTCTCCACCGTCACCGGCGGACTGTCCGGCCCTGCAGTGAAGCCCGTGGCAGTGCGCATGGTATGGCAGGTAGCCAAAGCAGTGAAGATACCTGTAGTGGGACTCGGTGGTATATGCTGCGCTGCGGATGCCATCGAATTCATCATGGCCGGAGCATCGGCCATCCAGATCGGTACGGCCAACTTCATCGACCCGGCCACCACGGTCAAGGTCATCGACGGCATCACCGACTGGTGCGAACGCCATGGCGTGAACGACCTGTCAGAGATACGCGGCATCATCTGACGCCTCGTGAATATACGACAATTAAGCCGGGACCCCAGCAGGGCCCCGGCTTTTTAATTGTCGGATTACTTGTGCTTTGACGTTCTCTCTCTATTATCTGATAATTATCTTTGCGGTGCAAGACTTGTCTATAGTCACGATATATACTCCCTGCGATGCCGGCACAAGCGTGCGTGCATGACCGCAGCCGGAGAAGATGCAGCGACCGTCGACAGCGTTCACTGCCACATGGCGGCCTTCGGCACCGGTGATGACTATAGTCTGCGCATCGGCAACGATGCTTATACCGTCAGCGACGGGAGCTTCAGCTCCTGACTTCTCGAAGATGACCTCCACAGGAGCGCTTACGCGCGATTCGCCGCAGCTGTAGACGGTAGTCACGTGATATGTATAAGTGCCTGAGTCATCGGGAGTATCGAGCATCTCTGTAGCCTCTACAGGAGTTTCGTTCAGCTTCACGCCGTCGCGGTAGATGTTATAGCCGTCGATGCGTGTATCCGCCGGCATATCGGGAGCGGCTGCGAACGAAATATCATCGATATAAAGCGCATATGTGTCATACGCATTATGACGGATGGCGAAGTGCAGTGCTCCTTCAGGAAGCGCAGCCTTGAATTCGGTCCAATCCTCAGGCACGCGGTTGTCAGCAGGATAGTTCTCGACCTCTTCGATGAGAATGAAGTCATCAGGATCTGTGCCTCCTGTCGAGTACAGCACCTCGAACGACTCGGCCCAGCCGATGGTGAAAGACTTCGCCCAGAACGATATGGTCTGTGCATCGCCGGAGAGTTCGGGCGATATGAGCCAGTTGTCATTAGTTCCTTTGGTACTCCATGCCACAAGCATCGTCGATCCGCTGTGAGGCTCGGCGTCGATGAGCGATTCTGCCGGAACTCCGGCCTTGACCGGATCATAGAGCTGGAACGCCATCGGATCGGTGCGGTAGGGATTGGCGGTATCGTCAAGGAATGTATAGGTCTTGCCCTTGTCTCCGTCGTAGAGTGTCCAGCCGCCGAAGTTTTCTATAGTCAGCGGAGCATAGCCCTCGTTCTCGAAGTCCTCTACCACAGACTTGGCCTCCGTCATGGCACTGAAGTCGGGTGCCGACCACTCAAGGAGTACATCATTGTCGGCCACAGTCGCGCTGAGATCAGCCACGACAGGATAGGAAGGATGGAGCACCTTGATAATGCCGGATGCGCGGTTATTGTCAGGATTGGCATCGCCTTCTGCCTTCACGTCGATGCTGCATTCGAGCTCGTCTGCGTCCATCGCAGTGGCGCTGACAGGCAGACTGACTGAAGCGAATCCAAGCGGCTCAATCGCCGGAACCGGTGTCTCGGTCACCTTGTCGCCTATGGTGAGCACAGCCACGGCATTCTCACAGGGAGCAGTGCCGAGATTCTCTATGCGGAGGTCTATCGAAGCAGTAGTGCCGGGAGCGAGGCGTGTCGGAGCATTACAGGTGACTATGCGCAGGTCGGTTTCGACGAGGTCCATCACACGCATATTGTCCAGAGGTACACTCCAGGTGGTGTCATCAGTGTTGTGTACGGCACGCAGCATGACGCCGATGCGGATGTAGCCCGCACTCTTGTATTCACTCAGATCAACTCGGCAGAGAGTCCATCCCTCGGTAGGATTCTCCTTGAGGTCTATGGTCTTGATCACCTCGAGCGGACCGTTGGCGGCGGCAACCTTCACGTCGATGACACTGCCCTTGCCCTGATACATGAAGTCGAACACCGGATGCGCAGCTTTCGACAAGTCAATCTTCACCGACGAGAATCCGTAGGCGGCATCCTTCTCCATAGGCAGGAAGATGAAGAAGCCATTGTCCCCGTCCTGAGAGTTGAGGTATTCCGGCTCGGCATCATCATCGTCGACGTTGGTCTGAATTTCATTATCATTCAGAGTTCCGGCCATATAGCCTCCCGATGACGACTCAGGGTCGACCATCCACATCTGGCTGTAGTAGGCTCCGGCGAAACTCTCCGTGAACGGCAGGGCGTCAGGCTCGCCGATGACGCAGATGTCAGTCACCGTCTCAAGAGAATAGAGATAGAGGTCCTCGATGCCTGCCGTGATCTGATAGGCGACGAAATCCTGCTCTAAAACATCTGAATAGTCAAAAGTATAAGAAGTTCCGGTCGTGGCAGCCAATGCCGGGTCATAATACGAACCGAAAGCGTCGAAGATGTAGTATGTCACTGACGACGGGTCAACGTAGCCGCCATGCTCGCCGGTTTCGCCGACCGGATCCCATGACACGGTGACTGACTTATAGTCGTCGGAGAGAGTGATGACCGGATTTGCCGGAGGCAGCGGTGTGTCGAACCCTGCGAATATATCTTTGACGAGCACCGTCTCGCCTGCCGTATCATCGACATAGGCCACAGCCTCGATACGGTTGTTCGACGAGCCCTGATACATGTCGACGTCAAGAGTTATCTTTTCACCGGGCGTGACATTATCGAATACATGCTTGTCGGTCCAGCAGGTGGTTATCACGACTTTCGAGATGCGTTCCAAATCCGCTCCGGACACTGTCAGAGTCGGGGCTGTGTATGTAACGGTAGCCTTCAGCTCGCCCTTGGGTGCCACGACATATTCCAACGTACCTGCGGCAGGCGGATCAACCTTCACTCCGGCCGCGCTGATTCCGAAATTCTTCAGCGTGCCGATGCCCGTCGTTGCCTTGGCTGTGGTCGAATGAAAGCCAACGCAGTAGTATCCGTCGGCATCAACTTTCAGTGCGATGGTCTCGACAGTCTCTTTCTCCTTATAGTCCTTTGACGGCACGAGCGTAACGGTCATGGCCGACGGCTCCTGAGCCTGCCCCATGCATACGTCCATGGCGAAAGCCTTCTTTCCGTCGGGAGTATTGACGCCTGCGGTATACGTCATCTCGTAGTCTACGCCGGCGAGCAGATGTATAGGCGGCGAAATCATCCAGTCATCATTATTGTCAAGACTCGGACCGGTACAGGCCGAGTATCCGTTGAACCCTCCGACCTTCCAGCCTTTTGCGTCCTCATTGACGTCGAAGTCCTTGTACAAGTCGGTATTCGGTTTCTGATCAGCGGCTTTGCCAAGCGTGTGCATGAACGGAACTTCCACGGCATTATCGGGAGCCGTACGCAGCACAGCCGACTGCAGTGACGAACGTGATGCGGTCAGAGCATAACCCTTGGCATTGAGGCGCTTCATCGAGCCACCCATGCTCCTTTCAGGCAAACCGGGAGCGGCACTCACGCTAAGCGCAAGAGCCACTGCTGCAACGAGAAGGTTGAATTGTTTCTTCATATAGCAAAAAGTTATTGGAAAATGAGAACTAAAGCCGCTTTGATGATTCACACAGCAAAGATA
>CAMWZB010000091.1 GCA_947178655.1 uncultured Porphyromonadaceae bacterium | reverse complement strand
GGTGATACTGTCGATCTTGGCCGTGCTCATTATGGCGTCGGGGATGGGAATGCTGTGGTCTTCGGCCAGATTGCCCTCGTTGTCGGTCACGCGGTAAGCCCGGCAGACGCCTCCGATGCCGGCTCCGGTGATGACGCGGCGCACAGAGGGGTCGAAGTAGATGTTGAGGTTCGTGTCGAACTGTGTGTAGACGGGAGTGTGGATGATTTCGCGCTCGCCGTCGGCCGACAGCACGGTTATGCCCTCGTTGGAGTATGCCAGCAGTCGTCCGCGGGTGAAGCGGCATATGTCGGCGTATCGGCGTCCGGCAGGGCGGGGGAGTATCTTGAACACCGGCACGGAGTTTCCGGTATTGTCTTTCTCGGAGTTCTGCAGTCGGAGTATGTTGCCGCTGATGGCTATTGCGAAAACTCCTTCGTCGGTGATGAGCACGCGGCTCACACGGTCGGCAAGGCGCGACGATGGCTTGCCGTGCTCGCCTGCCGTATAGCAGTGGAGAAATCGTCCTTCGCTTATGCAATAGTAGTCGAGGCCATTGTCGGTGCCCACCCACACGCCGTCCTTGTCTCCGGCCAGTGCGCGTACCATGTCGTTGGTGAGCGAGCCGGGGTTGTTGACGTCATGGCGGAATATTTTCGACGCACGTCCGTCGTATCTGGCCAGCCCGTTCCACGTGCCTACCCAGAGAAAGCCGAGCGAATCCTCGGCGAAGGCATTCACCGAGTTGTCCGGGAGGCCTTGTACGATTCCCGTACTCTTGAAGTAGGTGTTCGAAGGCAACGGGGCTGCCTCGGCGACTGATCCTAAAATCGCCAGAAGTAGTAAAAATAAGCAGGGGGGGTGTTTAAATGCAAGATACATAGGTAGTTATGGTTTAAGGCTGATGCTCTTTATACAGTGGTACAAAATTATATAAGATTAGGAAAACGGCAGGGGGCGATTTTCGTACACAAAGGGGTGAAATTCGGAATTGTCAGAATTTGAGATGCAAAATTAATTCTTTTTGGTGGAATTTACGATTTTTAGGGTCTTTTTTTGCGAAAAATGTGCAGTTGAGTTCGGTTTTCTGCGTGTAATTTTGTGCCGTGCAAGCGAGACGCAGTTTCATATGACCCTCAAGGCAGAAGTCGTTAAAAAACATGAGTGACCCGCCCACATTATTAATATAGACCAGAACAGAATTAATCCGAACAGACTCCGACAACTCCTCAGACCTGCGAAAAATTATTCAACTTCTGCGATTTTTTATTCAGAACATACAAAATACTACAAACCTAATACCCGCACAAGCAAATCCCGGCTTTATGCATAATTTTACCAAATTCGTATTCACAATATTCAGTGCCGCAGCCATTGCAGGCACCGCAGCATGTACGTCTGCATCCGCAGAAACCGAGTCATCGGAAATGCGTGAAATCCGTTCGGGTGAAATCTGGCCCGACAACAACGGAGTGCACATCAACGCCCATGGCGGCGGCATTCTTGCCCATGACAACAAGTACTATTGGTTCGGCGAGCATAAGTCTGACTCGACCAGCTCGGCTCTGGTGGGCGTGAAGTGCTACAGCTCGACCAATCTTGCCGACTGGACTGACTGCGGAACGGCTCTCGAAGTGGTCGATGAAGCCGGACATGACCTCGAGCGCGGTTGCGTTCTCGAACGTCCGAAGGTGGTCTACAACCCCCTCACCAAGAAATTCGTCATGTGGTTCCACCTCGAGCTGAAAGGCAAGGGCTACTCAGCCGCACGCTACGGCGTGGCCACCGCCGACAAGCCCGAAGGCCCCTATACCTATCTCCGCTCGGGCCGCGTTCTCCCCGGAGTTCGTCCTGCCGGCACCACCCTCGAGGCCGCAGCCAAGGCCGACAGCCTTGCCAAGGCCGATCTCGGCGACTGGTGGACCGAAAGCTGGTATAAAGCAGTAGACGACGGATATCTCAACAGCCGTGACCTCGCCACCGGACAGATGGCCCGTGACCAGACAGTATTCGTTGATCCCGCCGACGGCAAGGCTTACCACATCTTCTCGTCCGAGGACAATCTGACTCTCATCATCGCCGGTCTCAGCGACGATTTCACCTCTCATTCAGGCAAGTACGTGCGCATGGCTCCCGCCGGACACAACGAGGCTCCCGCCATCTTCCGTCAAGGCGACACCCTGTGGATGATCACCAGCGGCTGCACCGGATGGGCTCCCAACAAAGCGCGTATGTTCTCCGCTACAGATATCTACGGCCCCTGGACCCAGCATGAGAATCCCTGCGTAGGCCCCAACGCCGACCTCACTTTCGGCGGCCAGAGCACCTATATCCTTACTATTCCGGGCACCGACAAGCACATATTCATGGCTGACATCTGGCGTCCCGAACATCCCTCCGACGCCCGCTACATCTGGCTCCCCATCACCTGGAGCTCCGACGGCAAGCCCGAAGTGCAGTGGCGCGAGTCGTGGACCCTCGCTGACCTTAAAAATAACATCTGATTGCATCCTGACCTATAATTCTCAGTCTCTGATTCACCTATTCACTTTGTTTGCTATGAATCTCTCCTCACTATGTATTCTTGCCGATGGCCTGCATCTGATACAGGCCGTCCGGAATTCACACCTTCATCCCAAGTACTGAGAAAAACACATCACTTACCTAATACTTAAGAGAAATAATTCACTTACTTATATCAGAACCAATACATTACCGCAAACCATGAACACCACCAGATTGCAGAAATCGGTAAGCGTGGCCACCCGTACGGCGGCTCTCGCTATGGCGCTTGCTGTGTGTGTCCCGACCATGTCGGCTGCAGCGGCAGCGTCTCCCCAGCCGCAGGCTGCCACGCAGACAGCCGGTCGCGTCACCTGCGAGGTACTTGACTCAACCGGTGAACCCGTAATCGGCGCATCGGTGAAACCGGCCGATTCGAAGTTGCAGCCCGTTGTGACTGACATCGACGGACGCTTTTCGTACGTCACCACCAAGCCTATAAAGGTGACCATCTCCTATATCGGATGCAAGGACATGACAATTGAACTGCGTCCCGGAGTGCCTCAGACCGTCACTCTTGAAGACGAAGCCAGCGCGCTCGACGAAGTCGTAGTAGTAGGTTTCGCCGTACAGAAGAAAGTCAACCTCACCGGTTCGGTAGGTACGGCTACGGCAAAGGATATCGCCGGCCGTCCCGTGCAGAGCACGGCAGCTGCTCTGCAGGGCGTCATCCCCGGTCTTAACATCTCGAACTCCGCCTCCGGCGGTGAGTTGAATGCCTCCAAGCAGATCAACATCCGTGGTACGGCCACCATCGGCGAGGGCTCAAATGGCGGTCCCCTCATCCTTATTGACGGCATGGAGGGCGACATCAATACGCTCAACCCCGCCGATATCGACAATATCTCCGTCCTGAAGGACGCCGCAGCATCGTCGATCTACGGTTCGCGCGCACCCTTCGGTGTGATTCTTATCACCACCAAGACGGGCTCCGCAGGCAAGGCCCAGATCCACTACTCGAACTCTTTCCGCTTCAACAAGCCTCTGAACCCCATGCGTATGATGGACTCTTGGGAGTACATCAACTATCTTGACGACGTAAAGAGCTATACTGAGAACAGGAAGGAATTCACCGATGACTTCCGTGAAGGCGCTTATGCCTACTACACCGGCCAGAGCGACAACTTCATCTACGAAAACAGGTGGGCGACAGCAAGTGACGGCACCAGCTACCGTCGCTGGGGTGCGGGCGAGTGCTCAGGTACGTTCGCAAACGTGAACTGGATTGACGAGCTCTACTCGAAGAGCGCTTTCGCACAGGAGCACAACGTATCGCTCAACGGCGGCAACGAGAAAGTCAATTACTACGTCAGCGGCAACTTCCTCGACCAGAACGGCTTCCTCAAGTACGGCAACGACAGCTATGACCGCTACTCCATCATGGGCAAGTTCTCCGCACAGATGACCAACTGGCTCAACATACAGTACTCAGGCCGTTGGATCCGCACCGAGTATGACCGTCCGACCATCTTCAGCGGCGGTTTCTACGAGAAGATCATCCGTCGTCTCACCCCGCTGAATCCCGTCTATGACCCCAATGGCTACTACGCATCGGACTTCAACTATATCGTGCAGCTCGAAGAAGGCGGACGCCACAAGGAACAGAACGACGCATTCACCAATCAGGTGAAAATCGTGGCCACTCCCCTCAAGGGCTGGAACATCATCGGCGAACTCAATACGCGTGTCAACAGCAACTGGACCCATGAGGACCGCACGCCTGTCTACGCCCATGATGCCGACGACATCGAAGGACTCAGCTCGGAGACAGTTCACCTCGCGTTCGACGAACCCCAGCACTCAAGTGTGTACGAGTACGCCTACCGCTCGACCTATCTGAACTACAACATCTACTCCGACTATACTTTCAACTTCGCTGAGAAGAACAACATGAAGGTCATGCTCGGTTTCCAGGGCGAGGACTTCAAGCAACGCAACCTCAACGCCAGCCGCGATGACATGCTTGTAGAGGATCTTCCCATCCTGAACCTCACCACAAGCACCGAGACCTACGGTCTCGGCAGCGAGTATCAGAAGTGGCGCACGGTAGGTTTCTTCGGCCGTATCAACTACGACTATGACAGCAAGTATCTGGTCGAAGTCAACCTCCGCTATGACGGCAGCTCGCGCTTCCGCCGCAATCACCGCTGGGTATGGAGCCCGTCGGCTTCTGTGGGCTGGAATGTCGACCGTGAAGCATTCTGGGAGCCTATCCGCCCTGTAGTGAATGCGTTCAAGGTGCGTGGCTCGTACGGTCAGCTTTCGAATCAGAATACCAGTTCGTGGTATCCCACCTACCGTACCATCCCTGTGTATAACCAGGGCAGCAACTGGCTCGTGAACGGACTCAAGGCCACCACAGCCTGGTTCCCCAACCTGATCACCACTTCGCTCACCTGGGAGAAGATCCGCAACACCAACATCGGTATCGACTTCTCGCTCTTCCGCTATCGTCTGACCGGTTCGTTCGACTACTTCTGGCGTGAGAACCGCGACATGATGGGTCCGGCCGTGACATATCCCGCCATACTCGGTGCCAAAGTGCCCTCCGAGAATTCACTCTCGATGCGCACTTCGGGCTGGGAACTCCAGATCGGCTGGCAGGACCATATCGGCGACTTCAATTACTCGGCCAAACTCAATCTCTCCGACGACCGCACCAAGATTCTCGAGTATCCCAATGACGAACGT
>CAMWZB010000090.1 GCA_947178655.1 uncultured Porphyromonadaceae bacterium | reverse complement strand
CTGTACAATCATATTGACAAAAAATAAATAATACGGCCACATGAATCTTGAATTTTCATGGAGCCGTATCGGTTTTACGGTCGCAAAGTTAAACCTTTTTATCGACCCGCCAAAATAATATCGTATAATTTATCCTTAAGAGCCTCACTTAAATGGCTCACATACGTTTAAGGAGCGCAATTTTTCACCCTTTTCCTTTGGCTGTTTGGCTGCAAAGCAGTAATTTTGTATTATGAAACCCGAAGAAAAACAGGAAATACTCGACAAGCGGTATCTGCGCATGGCCGCCATATGGGCTGAGAACTCATATTGCGTACGCCGCAAGGTTGGATGCCTGCTGGTGAAGGACAAGATGATCATATCGGACGGATTCAACGGCACCCCGGCTGGATTCGAGAATGTATGCGAGGATGAGGACGGCGTCACCCGCCCCTATGTCCTTCACGCTGAAGCAAACGCCATCACAAAGGTCGCCCGAAGCAACAACTCGAGCCAGGACGCCACATTATACATCACGGCATCTCCATGCCTCGAATGCTCCAAACTCATCATACAGGCAGGCATAAGCCGCGTCGTGTTCAACGACCTATACCGTCTGAGCGACGGCATCGACCTGCTCTCGCGGGCAGGCATCGAATGTGTCCATATCGAAAATCTTGACTGAAATGCACGACCGAAAGCACCTGCTCGCACTGCCTCTGGTGGCGGCAGTATTCCTCATCGCCGGCATATGGGTCGGCGCTTACTTCAATAAGGGCTCCCGAGAGAACATAGCCCGTGAGAAACTCGACAAAGTGTTCTCTCTAATCAAAGAGTCGTACGTCGACGAGGTCAGCTTCGACAGCCTTGTCGAGATGACCATACCGCAGATGCTGGCAAATCTCGACCCACACTCCTCGTATATTGCGGCATCCGACCGCATCGAGAACGACCGCCATCTCGAAAGCTCTTTCTTCGGCATAGGCATACAGTTCGATGATGAACGACACCCTATACGTCATCGAAGTCATATCCGGAGGCGCGGCAGAAGAGGCGGGCATGATGGCCGGCGACAGAATCATCGAAGTCGACAGCGTGAACATAGCAGGCAACGGGACCTCGACCGACAAGGTTTTCTCAATGCTTCGTGGTCCGAAAGACACCGGCGTCAAAGTCACCGTCAAGCGATCCTCCTCTCAGACGCCGCTCTCCTTCGACCTCGTGCGCTCGGAGATTCCCGTGTCTCCCATCGACGCCACATACATGATAAACGACACCATCGGATACCTGCGTCTGGGAAAATTCTCTGACAACACATACGCCGAGCTGCTCAACACTCTCGCTCAGCTGAAATATGACGGAGCGAGGTCGTACATCATCGACCTGCGCGGTAACGGAGGTGGTTTCATGAGTCCGGCCGTACTGATGGCCAACGAATTCCTTGACCGGCACGACATCATCGTGATGACCAAAGGACGAAACATGAGCGACAATAGCGTCCTGACCGCTGACGGCATGGGCAACTTCACCACCGAGAAAGTGGTGGTCCTCGTCGATGAATTCACAGCAAGTTCCAGCGAAATTTTCGCAGGAGCGATGCAGGACAATGACCGCGCGCTCATCATCGGACGCCGCACCTTCGGCAAAGGACTCGTGCAGCGCGGCATCGAGTTTCCGGACTCGAGCGAAATGCTGCTCACCGTACAGCGATACTACACCCCGTCAGGACGATGTATACAGAAAAGCTACACCCACGGACGCAATGACGAGTACCAGACCGAAATCCTCGACCGCTACGACCGTGGCGAAGTATTCAGCGCCGACAGTTTCAAGGTCGATTCGACCAAGATATTCCACACTGTCGAAGGACGCCCCGTTTACGGCGGCGGAGGCATCATTCCCGACATTTTCGTCCCTTCAGACACAACCGGTGTGACTTCGTACTATCTCAAAGTGGCAAACGCCGGACTCATCCGACGATTCGCTTACGAGTACGCCGACCTAAACCGCGAACGCCTCAACGAAAGCCGCAACACCGAAGAGATGCTCTCCATGCTCCCCTCCGACAACATCCTGCTGCAATCATTCGTCAACTACGCATCCACCAAAGGCAAAGTGGCCCCGCGATGGTACTACATCAACATTTCGGCTCCGCTGATTGTTAATCAAATAAAAGCTCTCATAGCTCGCGACATCATCGGCATGGACGGATACTTCGAAGTGGTCAACGCAAATGACACAGTCGTAATAGAAGCTGTGAAGCAACTTAATGAGGGAGGCGCCGACTTCCCCATCAAAGATTAACACGACAAGTCAACCGAAAGCCTGACGATGGATAAAAATGACATCCGTGCGCGTATCCGTACACGCAAGACACTGCTCGACCAATCAGAGCGGACTCAAGCCGCCGCACGCGTATTCGACGCACTTGCGGCCATGGCGGCATTCACCATGGCCGAACGCATACTCGTATACAATTCACTGCCCGACGAACTCTCGACACGCGACTTCATCGCTCGTTGGAAAGACCACAAAAACTTCTATCTGCCACGAGTGAACGGCCCCGACCTCGAGATTCTGCCATATGACAGCTCGCGCACTCATCTTGGCTCATTTCACATCGAAGAACCCGATGGCGACGACCTCACCGACTTAGCTGACATTGACCTCATCATCGTACCTGCGGTGGCATTCGACCGATGCGGCAACCGGGTAGGTCGTGGCAAAGGCTACTACGACCGCTTGCTCGCCCGGGCCCGGGCCATAACCATCGGCGTATGCTACGACTTCCAGCTCCTCGACGACGGTGTCATCGAAGCCGACCCTCACGACATCCCGGTCAATTTCATCGTGGCCGACCGCCGCGGCATCTTCCGCACCCGGCCGCGCCACTGACAGCGGATACTACACCTCATTCAATGGTTTGCGAGGCGGATTCTCACGCATGAACGCCGTGGGAGTCAGGCCGGTCACAGCCTTGAACTGTCGTGAAAGATGCGCCGTACCCGAGTACCCCACTGCATCGGCAATCTCATCAAGCGACATATTGCCGTACACAAGGAGCTCCTTGACACGCTCTACTTTCTGAAAGATGTGATACTTCTCTATCGTGCGACCCTCAATGCGCGAAAAAAGACGGCTGATTGTATCGAAAGGCACTCCGAGCTGGTCCTCTATGCAGGCCGAGAGCTTCAGATGACAGTCGGGCGCACTCCTGACGTGATTGAGCACGGCGAGCTTGGCTCGCTCGACCAATGCCGCCGACGGATTGTCAAGACGCTCGAAGCCCTCTGCCTCCAAAGCCCTGTCAAGAGCGTCGAGACGTCCGGCTGTAAGTGTGTCAGGCAGCTCTACAGCTCCGATTTCTACAGATTTGTACTCTATACCGAGAGTGTCGAGAACGCGCTCGACCGCCGCCACACAGTGGCGGCATACCATATTCTTAATGAGAAGGCGCATCGTTGTGTCGTGTACGTGAATAAAGAATGAACAATGCCGCAGATCCCACTACGGCACAGGGAATGCCCACAAGTGCGGGCGATGCCGTGCCCCAGCCCATGTTGATGGCAGCTCCGCCCAAGGCCGCGGCACAGGCATTCGATACGTTGAAAGCTATCTGTATACCGGCTCCGCCGAGCATCTCTCCGCCGCGGGCATACTTCACTATAAGATACTGAAGCGGACCACCGATGCCGAAAAGGAGCGCCGTCGCCACGAACGAAAGCACCACCAGCGGCACCTTGACTGACGAGCAGAAATAGATGGCCGTCATGACTCCTATAGCAAGCAGTGCCTCAACAGCGGTGACAAGAGCCGCAGGATGACGGTCGGAAAGACGTCCGGCCAAAATATTGCCCAGCACCATACCGCATCCGGCCACCATCATGATCCATGTCATCGACGACTGGGAGAAGTGGGCTACTGACGTCATCACCGGCTCGATATAGCTGAAATACGTGTAGATACTCGCCTGCCCGAAAAACACCCCGGCATAGATGAGCCACGGCTCAGGATGCCGGAGAAAACGGAACTGGCCCTTCATGCCCGTATCGGGAAGAGGATTCAGATAAGGCATATAGATGCGGATGCCCAGATACGCCAACAATCCGAAAAATGCGGCGATGCCGAATGTCAGACGCCACGAAAAAAGATTCGCGACCATGGTCGCCGCCGGCACGCCTATGACATTGGCCACGGTCATGCCGCCTATCATCACAGCCACAGCCGAAGCGGCGCCTGTAGTGGCAAGGCGGGTACATACGATAGCCCCGGCGCCGAAAAACGCCCCGTGAGGGAGCCCCGACACAAAGCGGGACACAAGAAGAGTCAGGTACCCGGGCGAAAGCGCCGCCGCACAGTTGCCTGCCACGATGAACATGGCAAGCAGCAGCATGAGCCGCTTCAGCGGCATACGGCGGAGAAGAATCAGACCGGGAGCGCCCACGGCGACCCCGGCAGCATATGCCGATATCAGGTGACCCGCCTGAACAATGCCCACACCCGTATCTCGGGCGACATCGCTGAGGATACCCATCATGGCAAACTCTGCCACACCAAGTGCGAACGTACCTATTGCAAGAGAGATAAGGCTACTTTTCATTGTGATGCAAACCGGAAAAGAGTGATATGTTTCATCCGTCAGGAGGACGAGCCTTGCGCACAGCGTACGAGCGCCATCCTGTCAAAAATTGCTGCGTTCAATAATCTCGAAAGCATCAGCATCATTGCCGGCAGGAAAACGCCTGCGGTATTCATCTTGTGCGCTCCGGCTGAGAGTGGCCACTACGAATCCGTCACGCTCGCAGCCCACAGGCTTGCCGAAGCAGTCATATATCTGTGTCATAGCATCATAGCAGCCGTATTGGTCAGTTCCGCCACGGTCTGCGCCGACCACCGCACATTGGTTCTCGATTGCTCTGGCTATCAAAAGATGCTCAAAAGCATATTTTCTGGCCTGTGGCCAGTTAGACGGAACAAGAAGCATATCATACCTTCCCCCGAGGCACCTCGACCATACGGGGAAACGGAGGTCGTAGCACACTATCATGGCTATGTTCCAGCCGCGGAACCGCACTACAGGAACAGGCGATGTGCCCCGAGTGAATATTCCGGCCTCGCTGCTGAGCGAGAAAAGATGACGCTTGTCGTAGAATGTTTCCTCGCCTGAAGGCTCGATGAAAAAAGCGCGGTTATATATGTGCGGAGGCGTCCAGGCGGCAAAACTCCCGGCTCTCGCCACCCCGTGACGCGCCGCCAGAGTCCGTATCCGCTCGATGGTGTCGCCTGTGTTGCG
>CAMWZB010000089.1 GCA_947178655.1 uncultured Porphyromonadaceae bacterium | reverse complement strand
GGGGAGGCAAAGGCCGGATTCTGCTCGATAGTGAACGGCGAAATCACCGTAGGGGTGTCCGATGCGACACCCATGCTCGAACAGGCTCTGTCATCCGACGGATACTTCTTCCGACAGTATCCACTTGTAGTGGGCGGACAACTCGTTGAAAACCGGCCAAAAGGGCGGGCCTTACGCAAGGCTCTCGCCGAACTTGACGGCCATATCAGCGTGATAGCGAGCACTCGGCGTCTGACTTTACATGACTTCTCTCAGGCCCTTATCGACTTAGGCGTCAGGAACGCAATCTACCTCGTAGGCTCCAGCTCGACAGGGCTGTACACCGACGCCGACGGACGTCGCACAATCATTGGACAAGCCGACCGCAAGACAGCTGACAACGTCAACTTCATAGTCTGGAGATAGGCTTCCGACGTATTTCGTACATCCTCGGCCGCACTTCATACATCGCCCGTCAAAGTCCTTGCCGGGCGTATTTTTTTGACCGAATTTTGCAGTATCGAAAATAACAGATACTGTATGAACCATTCACTCACATCGCTTGTCGCAGCCCTGCTCGTGACCGTCACGGCCGCGTGCTCCGGACATGTCCCGGATGCTGCTCTGAAACATTCAGAAAAAAACTCCGTCTATTACTGGAAGACAGTCCTGCGGCTCGACAGCGCCGAGCGGACATTCATCCGACGTCACGACATCGGCCGCATATATCTGCGGATGTTCGATGTCTCGGTTGACGAATTGGCTCCCCCTGACTCGCCGGACCGAGTCGTGCCGAACGCATCCCTCAGAATCGACGACAGACAATACAGGATGCTCAGTGACTCTTTGAGCGACATCGAATTCGTCCCCGTGGTATATATCACACTCGACGCGCTCAAGGCGATGAAGGACCACGAAGGCTTGTCGGCATCGAACATTGTGACACGAGTCAGCAACATGTGCAGCTACAACGGACTGAACGGCGTGCACGAATTGCAGCTCGACTGCGACTGGACATCCACGACCGAACACTCATTCTTCTCTCTCTGCGACTCGGTGCGGCAAAGCATCGACGCCCTCGGACTGCCGTGGCGACTTAGCTCGACCATAAGGCTTCATCAGCTGGCACGCAAAGCGCCTCCGGTCGACCGCGGTGTGCTGATGGTGTACAACACCGGAAACTTCAACGACCCTGACGCGGCGAACTCCATCATTGACGCCTCTGATGTCAGGCCTTATATCAAGCACCTGGCCGACTATCCTCTCCACCTTGATGTGGCCTACCCTGCCTACTCGTGGCAGCTGCTCTTCCGCAAACGACAGTTCATCGGGCTGATGTCAGGCGTGAACGTACAAGACTCGGCGCAGTTCATGCGAACCGGCGCCGGCAGCTACACAGCGCGCCGTGACATCCCGTACAACAACCGTATGATAATCAATGGAGACATGATTCGCCATGAAAGCTCCGATGCCGACGATATCCTTGCCGTAAAAGCCATGATTGAAAAGCGGCTCTCAGGACGCCCACACTCTGTCATAATCTACCATCTTGACACCGACAACCTCTCAAAATACAGCTCTGATGAAATCAACAACATCCTTTCTCAAGGCCGTTAGCCTTGCCGTCCTCGCAGCCACCGCGCATCCGTCGGCAGGGTGCGGCCCGTACTTTCCTATAATTCCCACTCCCGATTTCTTCGCTTTGGACGAGGCGCAGAGGAAGATGTCGGTCCGCGAGCGTGAGGAAAACCTCAAGCTGTGGCAGTCACTGACATCCGAGCGCATCCCTCTCTCTGACATTGAGGATGCAGTGTACACCGATACGCAGGCTGAATTCATGTCACACATGGATTGGGAAGATAAGACGCCGGACAATCTTTTCTACACCTATCTCAGAAACACCAACGACACTGAAATCAAATACTTTCTGAGGGTTGCCAAAACTCTCGAAGAGCGGCGGAGCGAGATGACTTCTCCGTGGTACTATCCACGGACAAGAGAATACACATCCGAGACAGGCGACTTCGATGAAATCATCCGGGAATGTCTCGGCTACCGCGGTGAAAGACTGAAAGACCGCTATGCGCTTCAGACATCACGCGCACTGTTCGCGGCACGCCGATACTCAGACTGCATCACTTACACGGATTCGGCTTTTGCGTCAGTTTCTGACGACAATCTGATGAAGCGCATGGCAATCAGATATGCGGCAGGAAGCCTCAGACGGCTCGGCGACAAAAAGCGGGCCGACTCGGTATTTGCCATGGCGGGCGACATATGGTCCATCAGCGACAACGAACCTGTCGAATATATATCGCGCCTTAATCCCGGAGCGCCCCAACTCATGGATTATATCCGCGGCAAAGCAGCCGACACGACATTCATGCCGCGCATGGTGCCCGTGGCAGAGCATCTGCTGAAAGACCGGCGCGTAGTCAACAAAGGCGACTGGAACTTCCTGCTGGCATATGTCGACTTCGAATACAACGATAACCCGGTCAAGGCCCGGACAGAAGCCTTGCGTGCCGAGGGACAGTCTTTCTCGTCGGACGAACTGAAAGACCTCGCACGCGCATACCGGATGAAGCTCGATGCCGAGACCGGACATGCAGCCACACTTCTGCAGGACCTCAGGTGGATTGAAGGGAAGGCTGATTCGCTCAATCCTGATGCCAACGAATGGATACGTCGCTGCTGCAACATCGTGTACGCACACTGGATACCCCGTCTATGGAAAAGCAGCGATTACAGCACTGCCATATTACTGTGCGCCTACGCCGACAACTTAGCTCCGTCGATAGAACAGCAGACTGTATGGGAGCACTGCACGGACTCCGAATCATGGTGGGGAAGCAGGCTTCTCTCAGTGAGTATCGACGATATGCGAGACAGCGAGACCTACATCAACACCGTTGACTACGGTTGCCTGTCATTCCAGCTGGCGGGTAGTCTGACACACAGCCGGCTGGCTTCCGCATACGCACGGATATCAGGCGATAAAAGCGCGCTATACACGTTCCTGAGGCACAAAGCCCGCACCGACAGCGACTACTACAACGAACTCATCGGCACACTCGCGCTGCGAGAAGAGAACTATCATCAGGCTGTGAAATATCTCTCGAAGGTCAGCGAACACTATATGAAGACAATGAATGTGGACAAAGGAGGCTTTCTCTCGCGCGAGGCATTCCATCCCGACACGCCACACCATCCGGCATCAGCTCCCGGTGCAAAACTGGACTTCGCCCGCAAGATGCTGTCATATCGCAACAAGATGACAAATGCCGGCAGCGCTGACGAACGCGGACTGGCCCGTCTGATGTATGCCATCGGGAGACGCAACTCCTTCGAAGACTGTTGGGCTCTGACTCAATACTGGCGTGGCGTAACTGATATGTTCTACCCGTCGTTACAGTACTGGTATGACGATTTTGCAGATAAAAACTACGCCTTCCTCTACGACTATGACACAGAGAAAGACTCTGCGAAAACCGAAGAACTGTACCAACGCGAGGTCAAGGCAGCACTGGACATGCTCTCCACTGACGAAGCCCGCGCCAAAGCCCAGTACATTCTTGGCAATCTCAAGACTATAGTCAAGCGCTATCCCGGTACAACGACAGCTGAATTTGTCCGCTCGTCATGCGACAACTGGGAATCATGGATTTAGACCCGGACGGAGTTGTGTCAGACTGCAGTACGGCGGGGTGTACCTGCTGTAATGCAATCCGACACAATTCCGTATTACGGTCAGAACACTTCAATCAGTTATATCCCTTGTTTTGCACATACAGGCCGGGGACGTAGTAGAGCTGATTGTAGGGGACCGGATAGAACTCGTTCTTGCCGGGTGTGTAGCGCGCATCCTTGTAGTACTGACCGTAGCGGACACCGTTGTACTCGGAGTTCTGCTCCAAGGCGAAGTAGGCGTTGAGGACTGATGAAGCTATGCCCCAACGGCGCAGGTCGAAGTAGCGGCTGCTCTCCATGGCCATCTCGAGACGACGCTCCCAGCGAAGGCACTTGCGAGCCGTCTCTTTGTCGTCGAAGTACGTCTCGGGGTACATGGCGATGTCGCAATAGTCGGCGGCATATGCAATGTGCTTGTCCACGGAGTTGGCGGCTCTCCGACGGATATCGTTGATGATGGTGCGCGCGTCCTTGAGAGCTCCGAGCTCTATGAGAGCCTCGGCACGCATGAGCATCACGTCGGTGTAGCGGAACACGTAGTCGTTCATGGCGAAAGCCTGCCATGAGCCCTCGAAGGTCTCTCCCGCGCTTCGCTGGGGCACTTCTTTGAGAGAAGTATAGTACCCGTAGGTGTTGGGCGTGCGCGAATTGTCGGTGGTCATGGTGTAGGCAGCCTCATACTTGTAAGGGAACGTCGGCATGCCTACCGTGTGGAACAGACGTGGATCCCATTTCTGAGCCGTGACGACACCGCTGACGGGATAGTCGTCTGCTTCGGTGTAAGAGTCGAACATCGGCAGCCCGTCGTGCGTCTTGAACGCGTTCACGAGATTCTGCGACGGTTTGTGGAAATCCCATCCGCACGACCAGATGCCCCAGCAGCCGTTGAGGGTGTTAGACCAGTTGGCGCGTCCGAAGCGTGAGTTGTCATCAGTATAGTACGAAGTCTGCACGGCGAAGACCGATTCCTTGCTGTTCTTGTACTCGGGAAGGAAGATATCGCCGAAGTCCTCGAGATATCCGAAGCGCGAGTTCTCAACCACGGCGGTGTACTCCACCACTTTCCTCATATATTCCTCGTTGATGAATGCCACTCCGTCAGTAGCCTCATAGCCGTCGCCCCACGCGATAGTGAGATAGCACTTGGCGAGATAGGCTGCTGCGGCTATGCGGTTGGCGCGGCCGGCACCGTCGGAAGGTTCGTCGGGCAGTGCTTTGTACGCAAGTTCGAACTCATTGATGACCTTCTCCCAGAGTTGCTCGTATGTGAACTGGTTGTTTGGGGTCTGTTCCTGAAGATTGTTCTCGAACACATACTCGTCAATCCACGGAATCTGACGGAACATTGTCAGCAACTTGAAGTAGCTGTGGCCGCGAAGGAAGTGTACTTCGCCCACACGCTGTGCGGCAGTAGCTTCGCCAAGTTTTTCCACACCGTACTCGTCAAGAGCGACGAGCGCACGATTGCAACGCGAGATATTGCAGTATAGCCGGTACCACAGCTGGTCGAGCTCACCCGGAGTCGATGTCAGAGTGGACCATATCTCCATAGGATGGTAGCCCGTGTCAGTCGTTCCGCCACCGCCTTTGAGGCAGTCGTCCCTGGCAAGGTCTCCGT
>CAMWZB010000088.1 GCA_947178655.1 uncultured Porphyromonadaceae bacterium | reverse complement strand
GTATATATTCGTGCGACTATTGATTCGTGCGCATATTGAGTTTGTGCATTGATTCGTGCGAGTATCGTCGTAAGTCAGTATTGCAGGTAGATGAACGGCACCAGTTCGCTCTGTCGAGTCTGTATCACCAGAAATATGACTGCGGCAAGGAGTGCAGCCTGCCACATTACGGGCATTGCCACGTATGCCTGAGTGCTTCCGGTAGTCCATTCGCGCGGAGTGAAGTGCGCTACGAGTCCTATCGTCAGGGCGGCCACAATCAGGATGTAGCCTTCGACGAACTGCGGAGCGACTGACAGATGGAAGTCATTGACAATCTGTGAGAACATCACGCCTACGGTGTCGAGTGACGGGGCGCGGAACACTGTGAAGCCTATCACTACGAGAGCGAACGTGACTGCTATGTTGGCAAGGCGTATGTCGAGCCGTCCGCGAGCGCTTTCAGGCAGTCGCCATATCTGTCGGATGGCTTTGTGGAGCACAAGCAGCAGGCCGTGGTAGGCACCCCATATCACATACATCCACGACGCTCCGTGCCACAGTCCGCCGATGACCATCGTGATGAACTGGTTGAAGTAGGCCCGGGCACGTCCTTTGCGGTTGCCTCCGAGCGGTATGTACACGTAGTCGCGCAGCCATGTCGACAGGGAGATGTGCCAGCGGCGCCAGAATTCCGTAGGGCTCTGCGACTTGAATGGTGCGGCGAAGTTCTCCTTGAAGCGGTATCCCAGCAGGAGGGCCAGGCCGATGGCCATGTCGGAGTATCCCGAGAAATCGCAGTAGAGCTGTACGGTGAATCCCACGGCGCCCATGAGGTTCTCGAAGCCTGTGTAGAGGGCAGGATTCTCGAAAATCCGGTCGACGAAGTTGGCGCTGATGTAGTCTGCTATCACCACTTTCTTGACAAGGCCGGTCATGATGAGGAACAGTCCTTCGGATATCATTGCCGGTGTGGCCGTAGGGTTGCCGGCTATCTGGCCGAGCATGTCCTTGGCCCTCACGACGGGGCCGGCCAGCAGCGGCGGGAAGAAAGTAAGGAAGAATGTGTAGTCAAGGAGACTCCTGCAAGGCTGAAGGTCACCGCGATATATATCGGTCATGTAACTGATGGAGCGGAATGTGAAGAACGATATTCCGGCGGGCAGGATGATGTCCAGCGGGTCGAAAGAACTTCCGGCAATACTGCACAGCGCGTCGGCGAGCAGGTTGAAGTACTTGAAGTATACGAGCATGCCGGTGTTGATGAGCACGTTGAGAGTGACGATGGCCCGTCGCAGTCCGTCGGGCCGGGCCACTCCGAGCCATCGGCCGAGCCAGTAGTCGCTCAGGCATACGCCGCAGAGTATGAGCACGCACGCTCCTCCTGATTTGTAGTAGAAATAGAGGGAGAATGCTATCACAAGCATCATCTTTATCCTTCGGTGACCGCGCACGAGCTGGTAGGCTGTTATGAAGAGAACAAACAGCACCAGAAAGAGTCCCGTGTTGAAGAGCATGGGTTCGGCCGGATTGTAGGCAAGGAGTTCTACGAGTCTGTCAAGCATCGTAAGTAGAGGCAATTATCGTTTATCGGACTTGTTGTTCCTATACGTTTTCTTTGGTCTGCCGTTTCCGGTGTCAGTTCCTTTCCTGCGGCCATAATGATGCGGCGGCCTGTTTCCGAACAGCTTGGATATGAGGTCGGGGCGTCCTATCCGGTGCAGTTCGGCCGTTATCCGGCTGCGGTATTCGGGGTCGTACCAGAAGAAGAACATCCGCTGCTTCAGTTTCTCGTCGGTGTTGGTGGCTGTGTACACTTCCTCTCCCGTATATGGATGGATGCCCGAATAGTATATTTCGGTTGCGACGGTCATAGGCGTGGGCGTGAAGTCCTGCACCTGCTCAAGATGGAAGTTCAGCGCCTTGGTCTCGACAGCGAGCATGGCCATGTCTTCGGGAGTGCATCCCGGGTGTGACGATATGAAGTAGGGTATGAGCTGCTGGCGCATGCCCGACTGCTCGTTGACTCGGTCGAATATGCGTTTGAACTCCTTGAACAGTTCGAACGACGGCTTGCGCATCACAGCCAGAGTGGCGTCGGACGTATGTTCGGGGGCCACTTTCAGGCGGCCTGACACGTGGTTGCGTATCAGTTCCTCGTTGTAGATGCGGTTGGTCCGGTCAATGGCGTTGTTGCCCGAACGGTGCATCGAGAGGTCGTAGCGCACGCCGGAGCCTATGAACGACTTCTTCACGCCCGGAAGCGCGTCGACCGAGCGGTATATGTCCAGCAGCGGGCCGTGGTCGTTGTTGAGGTTTCGGCACGGCGCCGGATGGAGGCATGATGGTCGCAGGCACTTGGCACACAGTGATTTGTCGCGGCCTGACATGCCGTACATGTTGGCTGACGGGCCACCCAGGTCGCTGATGTAGCCTGCAAAGTCGGGCATACGTGTCACCTGACGAGCCTCGCGCAGTATCGACTCCTTCGATCGTGATGCTATGAATTTGCCCTGATGTGCCGAGATGGTGCAGAATGCGCATCCGCCGAAGCATCCACGGTGCATATTCACCGAATGGCGTATCATTTCGTAGGCAGGTATGGTCTTACCCTTGTAGCGAGGATGTGGCAGTCGGGTGTACGGCAGGTCGAAAGACGCGTCGATCTCACCCTGAGTCATGGCCGGAAGCATCGGATTGGCTTTGACGGCTCGTCCGCCGGTCACTTGCCATATGGCGGCTCCTCCGGAGAGGCGGTTGCTCTGCTGCTCGATATGTCTGAAGTTGGTCGACTGGCTTCGCTTGTCTTTGAGGCATGTTTCGAAAGATGCCAGAACGATGTTGTCGGCATCCGGTTCGGGCACTTCCGAGAGCGGACGGATCACCACCGTCTGAGGAATGTCCGTGATGTCGGCCATCGGCTCGCCGCTGTCAAGGCGCCGGGCCAGTTCGAGTATCGGTTTCTCGCCCATGCCGTACATGAGCATGTCCACGGGAGCGTCAACGATTATAGACGGTCTCAGCCGGTCCTCCCAGTAGTCGTAGTGCGAGAATCGTCTCAGCGAAGCCTCTATGCCTCCGGCAACCAAAGGGACGTCAGGGAATAGTTCGCGCAGTATTTTTGCGTAGACGACAGTAGGGTAGTCCGGTCGTGCTCCGTGGCGGCCACCGGGAGTATATGCGTCGTCAGAGCGTCGGCGCCGGTTTGCCGTGTAGTGGTTCACCATCGAGTCCATGGCACCGGCGCTGATGCCGAAGAAGAGTCGCGGGCGGCCGAACTTACGGAAGTCGCGCAGGTCGTCCTGCCAGTTGGGCTGAGGCACGATTGCGACGCGGTAACCGGCCGCCTGGAGAGTGCGGCCGATGACGGCAGCTCCGAATGACGGATGGTCAACGTATGCGTCGCCCGAAAAGAGCACCACGTCCACGCTGTCCCAGCCGAGCGCTTTCATCTCCTTCACCGATGTGGGGAGCCAGTCTGTGAGGCGTAGTGTCGAATAGTCGATTTCTTTCATTTTCTGTTGATTATTTCACTGCTTCGTCCCGGCGTCGTTTCCGAGTTTTTCGAGTTTCATTTCCAGTTGTACTATCTGATCGCGCAGTTTCGCGGCGAGCATGAACTCCATGTCCTTGGCTGCTTTCAGCATCTCGCTGCGCAGACGGTTGATGCTTCGCTGGAGCTCTTCGGCGCCCATGTATTCGAATACGGGATCGGCCGCGATATGAGTTGTGAATTCGTCGGTGTACGGGAGCGGATTTTTTCCTCGGGCCTTGTCGCGCTTGTCGCGTGCGTTCTGTTGCTTTTCGGGGCGGCGCGTCTGCGATTTGACAGAGGTATCCATGTCCACTTCGTCGAGTTCGAGACCGACGATTGCGTTGCGGGCCTTCACGATGGCCTGAGGCGTGATGCCGTGCTCTTCGTTGTAAGCCAGCTGTATAGCACGACGCCTTTCGGTCTCGTCGATGGTCTGCTGCATGGAATCCGTGATTTTGTCGGCGTACATGATGACTTCGCCGTTGAGGTTTCGTGCCGCACGTCCCACAGTCTGGGTGAGAGAGCGATGGCTTCGCAGGAATCCCTCCTTGTCGGCGTCGAGTATGGCCACGAGCGACACTTCGGGCAGGTCGAGTCCTTCGCGAAGCAGGTTGACGCCTATCAGAACGTCGTACTCACCGGCGCGCAGGCCGTCGAGTATCTTGATGCGGTCGAGCGTCTCCACGTCGCTGTGGATGTATGCTGTCTTGATTTTGAGCTTGAGGAAGTACTCGTTCAGTTCCTCGGCCATACGCTTGGTCAGCGTGGTGACCAGCACGCGTTCGTCGCGCTCGATGCGCTGCTGAATCTCTTCGAGCAGATTGTCGATCTGGTTCATCGACGGACGCACCCGGATGAGCGGGTCGAGCAAGCCTGTGGGGCGTATGACCTGTTCTACGACGACGCCCTCGCACTTGTTCAGCTCGTAGTCGGCCGGAGTGGCGCTGACGTACAGCACCTGGTTGGTCATACGTTCGAATTCATCGAAAGTCAGCGGGCGGTTGTCGAGAGCGGCAGGCAGCCTGAATCCGTAGTTCACAAGATTCTGCTTTCGCGAGCGGTCCCCTCCGAACATGGCCCGTATCTGCGGCAGTGTCACGTGGCTTTCGTCGATGATGGTCATGTAGTCCTTCGGGAAATAGTCCAGGAGGCAGAAAGGCCGCTCTCCTTCGCGGCGTCCGTCGAAGTAGCGCGAGTAATTCTCGATTCCCGAGCAGTAGCCGAGTTCCTTGATCATCTCAACGTCGTAGGTGACGCGTTCTTCCAGACGCTGTGCCTCGAGGAGTTTGGCTTCTTCGTTGAAGAGTTTCACCTGCTGTCCGAGGTCGAGCTGAATCTGAGCCACGGCAGATGCCTGGCGCGACGGAGATGTGACGAAAAGATTCGCCGGATATATCTTGAAACTCTCGTGAGTGCCTAAGTGCACATTGTCGTCAGGATGCACCGTGACGACCTCTTCTACCTCGTCGCCCCAGAACACCACCCGCACGATTATTTCCTCATATGCGAGCCGAATGTCCACAGTATCTCCCTTGACGCGGAATGATCCTCGGGGAAACTCCACTTCATTGCGGCTGTACAGAGCGTTGACGAGTTTGCGCAGGAACGCGTTGCGGGCTATCTTCATGCCGCGGCTCACTTCGATGACGTTTTCGTTGAAGTCGTCAGGGTTGCCCATGCCGTAGAGGCAAGACACAGACGACACCACGACGACGTCGCGACGTCCCGAAAGCAGAGCCGACGTGGTGGCCAGACGCAGCCGCTCGATTTCGTCGTTGACCATC
>CAMWZB010000087.1 GCA_947178655.1 uncultured Porphyromonadaceae bacterium | reverse complement strand
ACTACATGCTCGGATCGCGCGACGACTTCCGTGCCATGTGCGACAGCGCCTACAAATACGGAGTCAAAATTATCGTCGACGTGCTGCCCAACCATACCGCCATCGACCACAATGCTGTCCTTCCGGCTCTTGACCGCGCCGTGGGCGGACACGACAATCTCTATCATGCATCCGGATTCACTCCTATCCGCGACTACAACGACCGTCGCGAGTGCACCACAGGCGAAATGGGCGGACTTCCCGACGTGAACACAGAGAATCCCGACTTCCAGCACTACTACCTCCAGTATGTCAACGACCTCATCAACCTCGGAGCCCGCGGCTTCCGCTATGACACAGCCAAACACATCGGACTGCCTTCCGACCCGCTGGACGCCCGGTCGAAACAGAATGACTTCTGGGACGTGGCGACCGGACGCAAAGGAGTCAAAGGTCTTTCGCTCCTGATGCCCGACAGCCTGTACATATACGGCGAAGTGCTGCAGGACCGCAACGTCAAGGAGAAAGAATACGCTGAATACATGGACCTCACCGCCAGCGCATACGGGCACTCTCTGCGCAACGTCATCGCTGCCGGCAACACATCGGTGGAGGACCTGGCCGACTGGCGTCATCCGGCCGACCCCAACCAGCTCGTGACATGGGTCGAAAGCCATGACACCTACTGCAATGCCCACGAATCAGCCGGCCTGACTGACGATCAGATCCGCACAGGATGGGTATACCTTACCGCCCGCGCAGGAGGCAAGCCGCTCTTCTATAGCCGCCCGGCCGGAAGCACCCGGGAGAATTACTGGGGCAACAACCGTATCGGACACCGGGGCAATGACGAATTCTTCCATCCCGAAGTAGTGGCCGTCAACAAGTTCCGTCACGCCATGGCTTCGCAGCCCGAGACCCTGCGCTACAGCGACAATTCGGCCGTAGCCGAGGTGTCGCGCGGCACGGCAGGTGTCGCCCTTGTCAACTTCTCGCAGAAAGAACAAAAGCTCAAGATGCCCTGCGACCTTGCTGACGGCACCTACACCGATGCTGTCAGCGGAGCGCAGTTCAAGGTAGCCAAAGGACGCATCACCGGCAAACTCGCACCTCTGACCACCTACATCCTCTACGCCCGGTAAACACAACGCTTACATCCGACACACATAAACACCTGCCGGCGGAGCAACTTTAATCCGTCGGCAGGTGTTATATTTTCATCAAACGTTTTTAACTAATATTGAACCATTATGAAAAAATTAGTTGCTGAAGGCATCGGAACGATGTTCCTCGTCCTTCTCGCCTGCGGCAGTGCCGTACTGGCAGGCCCCTCGATAGGCGGCCTTGGCATAGGCTTGTGTTTCGGCCTGGTGCTTGTGTGTCTGTGCTATGCCATAGGCAATATCTCGGGATGTCACGTCAATCCTGCCGTATCGCTGGCCGTGTACCTCTCCGGCCGTATGTCAGGCCGTGAATGTATAGGCTACATAGTGTTCCAGCTTCTCGGCGCCACCGTAGGCGCAGGCCTCCTCTACGCCTTCATGCAGCTCGCACCCGACTTCAACTTCGGAGGCATCACATCCGCCGACCAGTATCTGGCCACCAATGTGCTGCAGCCCGGAGCCACTCCCGGCATGGCCCTGCTGGCCGAAGGTCTGCTCACGTTCTTCTTCGTGCTGGTAGTGCTCGGCGCCACTGACCCCGAGAAGGGCTTCGGCAAATTCGCCGGTCTCGCCATCGGCCTCGCCCTTGGCCTAGTCAATACAGTAGGCATTCCGGTCGACAACTGCTCGGTCAATCCGGCCCGCAGCTTCGGTCCCGCAGTATTCTGCCCCGGAGCGTGGGGTGACTTCTGGATTATGGTAGTCGGTCCCGTCATCGGCGCTGTAGTGGCCGTGCTCTGCTGGGCTGCCATCGGAGCCGCCCGCCGCGACTCAATCAAGTAATCAACTCGAATACAACGGGAAAAGAACACCCCGGCTGCCGGAAAGCAGTCGGGGTGTTCCCACGTTTCAACTATTTATTTATGAGAGCCCCGGAGTCCAGTAATCACTACTCGACCACAGGGACGAGGGATGCTTACCTATATAACAAGTAATTGATGATAATTACATAGTTAAATTGGTGAAAGAATTTTAATCTGTAAGCTCTCAGGGCTCTGACTATTTCAAGTTACTTCACTTCCACCTTAAGCGCGTCGTACGCACGTTCGGCCTTGGCCCGTGCCTCATCGACAGTGTCAGCCGTAGCCAGAATGACACCCATGCGGCGATGCCCATGCACTTCAGGCTTTCCGAATATGCGGAGCTGGACTCCGGGCTCGGCAAGAACGGCCTCAAGGTTGTCGAATACCACCTGTGTGGTGTCTCCTTCGACGACTATGGCACGCGATGCCGACGGCCCGAGGAAGCGCACCTCTGGCACCGGCAGTCCGAGCAGAGCACGTGCGTGGAGTGCGAACTCGCTCATATCCTGAGATATCATCGTCACCATGCCGGTATCATGAGGACGCGGCGACACTTCACTGAATATCACCTTGTCACCCTTGATGAACAGTTCTACACCGAATATACCATAGCCTCCGAGCGCACCTGTGATAGCTCCTGCTACGGCCTCGGCCTCGCGGAGAGCGGCTTCGCTCATCGGCTGGGGCTGCCAGGAGTAGCGATAGTCACCGTCGACCTGGATATGACCGATCGGAGCACAGTACACAGTACCGGTACAACTGCGCACGGTAAGCAGCGTGATTTCATAGTCGAAGTCAACAAAACCTTCTACAATGACGCGTCCGGCTCCGGCGCGGCCACCTTCCTGAGCTTCACGCCATGCACTCTCAATCTGCTCGGCAGTGCGCACAGTCGACTGTCCGTGGCCCGACGAACTCATCACAGGCTTCACCACAACAGGAAGACCGATTTCTTCTATCGCATTGGTGAATTCCTCATAAGTCGAAGCGAATCGGTAAGGCGATGTGGCCAGGCCCAGTTCCTCGGCGGCGAGGCGGCGTATGCCTTCGCGGTTCATGGTGAGGAAAGCGGCACGCGCCGTAGGAGTCACATGGTAGCCTTCCTTCTCGAGCTCGACAAGAGTCGGAGTGGCGATAGCCTCGATTTCGGGAATAATGTGGTCAGGCTTCTCCAGCTCGACGATTTCGCGCAGCTTGTCGCCGTCCAGCATATTGAATACGTAGGAGCGATGGGCCACCTGCATGGCAGGGGCGTTGGCATACTTGTCGCAGGCTACCACCTCGACGCCAAGGCGCTGGAGTTCGATAGCTACTTCTTTGCCGAGCTCTCCGCTGCCGAGCAGAAGAGCCTTGCGACCCACCGGGGTCATTACAGATCCTATTTTTGCCATTGGTAGATAGTGTATGATTATGATAGTCTGAAAAGGTTTCGGGTATTCTGAGTAGTTGCGGCCTCCGCATCCCCGGCACTTATGCCGAGAGCATGGGCCACAGTTGCGAGGATATGAGTAATGTAAGCACTTTCGTTGCGCCGTCCGCGGTGAGGCACAGGTGCCAGATAGGGCGAGTCGGTCTCTATGAGCAGGCGGTCCGCTCCGATGACCGGAAGCACCGTGCGGAGCGATGAATTCTTGAATGTCACTATGCCGTTGATGCCGAAATAGAAGCGGCCGTCTCCAGCGCGCTTTATAGCCTCGGCGTCTTGCTCCGAACCTCCGAAGCTATGAAAGACGGCATCCACGCCTTTATGGCCCTGAAGCACCTCGAGAGTCTGCGAGAGACCGTCACGGCAGTGTATTATCAGAGGCAGCCCAAGTTCTTGCGCGCGGGCAGCCTGAATGTCGAATGCCTGCATCTGCTCATTCTCGAAGGTCTTGTCCCAATAGAGGTCTATGCCCACTTCACCGACGGCGCACCACCGGGCGGCATCGCTGCCCAGCACCGACATGGCATAGTCAAGTTCTTCGCGCCAGTTCGCCCGTACCTCTGTAGGATGCAGCCCCATGGCCACAGCCGTAGAGTCCGGTCTCAGGCGATGCAGACCGAGAAGAGGGCTCACGCTGTCGCGGTCGACATTCGGCAGAATCATCATCTCCACTCCCGCCATGACGGCTCGGTCCACCGCGTCACACTGCCCTTCGAATGATTTGTCATCCTGCCCTTCGAAGGCAAACTCCGGCATATAGAGATGTGTATGAGTGTCGATCATCAGTGATTACGTCCGGCTGCTTTGGTACATAACTCTGTGAAGAAGCTGCGGGCATCGTGATCAAGCTCGATATTGCTCAGGCAGTCAGCCGCTTGAGACGAATAGCGCTCAGTCAGTTCCTGACAGCGTTCGGCCAGCTGAAGACGATTGTACACGCGCTTGACCTGCGTGATTTTCTCCTGAGGCTCGAGGTCCTCGCGCAGTATGCCGTCAATTTCGTCCGAGGCTTCAGCCATGCACGTTATGAGCAGCCACGTTTTCTTCTTGTTGATGATGTCTCCGCCTATTTCCTTGCCGAACACGGCAGGATCGCCGAACGTGTCAAGCCAGTCGTCGCGAAGCTGGAACGCCAGCCCCAGAGCCTCGCCATAGCTGAAGAATGCGTCACACACGTCATCCGAAGCACCGGCCATCATGGCTCCTATACGGCAAGCACAGCCCAACAGAACTGAGGTCTTGAGCCGTATCATATCCATGTACTCCGACACTGTCACATCTTTACGGCTTTCGAATTCCATATCCATCTGCTGGCCTTCGTCGACCTCAATGGCTGTGCGGTTGAATACCTCGAAAAGCGTCGCGAACCTGTCGCCGGCACCATCGGCAAGCAGCCCATAAGCCATCGACAGCATCGTATCGCCCGACAATATGGCAACATTCTCATTCCACCGGCGATGCACAGTCGGCTGACCACGGCGTATGTCCGCACGGTCCATCACATCATCATGCAGCAGAGTGAAATTATGGAACATCTCCACCGCAAGAGCCTGATTAATGATTGCTTCGGGAGAATTGTGCGAAAGCGCCGCATACACCGCCAGACAGAGTGCCGGACGCAGACGCTTGCCTCCGGATGCCATTGCGTATACAATAGGGGCATACAACCCCGGCGCAGACGACGGATATCTTATATTTGCCACACCGTTTTCGGCGATTTCGGCAAAGTGCTCAATTGTGAAATTCATCGTGTTTTCGGTTATGTGGTACAAAGTTACGAATTTTTGGCGACATCGGCGAGTTCTCAGTGGTGAAAACAATTTTTGACCGTGTTTTTATCAAGGTAACTATTCAGCGGACACGTTACGGCGACAATGTTGAATAGATGTTATACCGATAGTGGCGTTTAATCTGTGGAGTTTATTTATGAGTTGAAGATGTTGAAGAGGCATTAGTTA
>CAMWZB010000086.1 GCA_947178655.1 uncultured Porphyromonadaceae bacterium | reverse complement strand
TTCCTGGGCGATTCGGCCGAAGTCCTCGTAGAGGTCGCTCCACTCTTCATGCTCTCCGGCAGCAGCTTCGGCAAGGTTGGTCATAGTGTCGGCTACCACGCCGGCAGGATAGGCGGCCTTGATTTCTACGGAGCCGCCTTCGAGAAGATTGAAGAACTGACGGGCGTGGCTCAGTTCCTGTTCTGCGGTCTCAAGAAAGACTGCTGCAATCTGTTCGTAGCCTTCTTCCTTGGCTTTCTGAGCGAAGAGAGTGTATCTTGACCGGGCCTGACTCTCACCGGCGAACGATGCCAGAAGATTATGCTCGGTGCGTGTTCCTTTTATGCTTTTTGTTTCCATAATAGTTTATAGTAGTTCGGTAGTTTATGTTTTGTTTTGTTGTATAACGCCACAAGTGGTGCTATTGTTCATGTTTCTGATGAGAAAATCATCGGTATCCGGGCAGGCTGTCGCGGAGTTTGCGCCTTGCCATGAATATGCGGCTCTTGATGGTGCCGAGGGGGAGCCCTACGGTCTGGGCGATTTCCGAGTATTTATATCCCGAAAGAAACATAGAGAAGGGAACGCGAAGGTCGTCGGAGAACGTTGAGAGTATTCCCATGATTTCGTGGGCCGCCACAGAGCCTTCGGGTGATTCGATGCCTGATTCCTGTGAGAAGTTGAGGATGTAAAGGTCGTCGCTCGAGTCGACGAATACGGCCGAGCGTGCCTGCCGACGGTAATTGTTTATGAACAGATTCCGCATGATTGTGAATACCCATCCTTTGAAGTTGGTATTCTCGATATATTTGTCCTCGTTGTCGAGGGCTTTCAGCGTGGTGTCCTGAAGCAGGTCGTAAGCATCCTCTCGGTTGGAGGTCAGAGTGTAAGCGAAATTCAGGAGATTGCGTTGTATGCTGAGCAGCTTGTCTTGGAAAGTTTCAGTTGTCATAGTTCCGCATATTTTAGTGAGGAGTTCAGAGAGAGTTTGCCGGATATATGTCCGGCTATGTACACAACACCGAAATACGGTCCTAATGTTTTGATTTTATGGTTTTTTGACCTTTTTCAGATACAATTGTTAAGAGCGTATGCACAGAAAAAGCCCCGTCGTCGGCTCTTCTTCCTGTTCGGAATCAAGCGTTTCGGCGGGGCTGTGGTTTGGGTCGGACCGGATCTTATTTGCGGCCTATCTGGTCAAGGAGGGTGTCGACTGCCTTGCGGAGCTGGCGGTCATTGCCCGACACGATGTCGGCCGGAGTGTTGTACACTTCCACGTCAGGTTTCAACTGTTTGTTCTCGAGCGCGTTGCCGTGGCGGTCGACAGATTTCACCTGCGGAATGCCGAATACTATCGACGGGTCAATCTGCGACTCCCACCATACGGCGGTCATGGTTCCCGGGACGGGAGCGCCGACGACTTTTCCTATGCCCAGAGTCTGATAGGCGTAGGGGGTGCCGTGCGCGTCGGAGTAGTTGGCTTCGTTGACGAGCATCACCGAAGGTTTGGTCCACTGCGAGAAGGGGTCGGAGCCTATGTAGCGGCCGCGGGGTTCGTAGCGTACATATTCTCGGCCGCTCAGGAGTTGAGCCACGTCGTTGTGCAGCCAGCCGCCGCCATTGAAGCGGGTGTCGACGACGACTGCTTCGCAGTTGCGGTAGCGACCGAGCAGGCGGTCGTAGATATTGCTGAAGCTGCCGCCATCCATTCCCTGGATGTGCACGTAGCCTATGCGGCCTCCCGAGAGGCTGTCAACGAGGGCTTCATTGCGGCTCACCCACATTCGGTAGCGCACGTCATTCTCGCGCCACGATTCCCAAGGACGCACCTGTACGGTCTTTTCCTTGCCGTCGGTGCATCGTACGGTCAGACGAATCTTGCGCCCGCCCTTGCCGTCGAGGAGCGGGTAGTAATTGACACCGGCCTTGACAGGTTCTCCGTCGATGGCCGTGATGATGTCGCCGGCTTTCAGCTTTGCGTTCGAGTTCAGGAGCGGGCTCGATGGCATTATGCTGTCGATACGCAGTCCGTCTCCGTCGTACGCACTGTCGTAGAAAGCTCCGAGGCTCGCAGTCTGGAGCGACGAGCCGCCTTCATAGAACGATGCGCCGGTGTGTGATGCGTTGAGTTCACCAAGAAGTTCGCTCAGCAAGATTGCGAAGTCGGTATTGTTGTTGATGTAGGGGAGGAAACGCCGGTATTTGGCACCGTACATGTCCCAGTCCACGCCGTGGAGATTCTCGTCGTAGAACTTGTCGCGGACCTGGCGGTGAGCGTGGTCGAAGATATATTCACGCTCGAGCGAAGGATGTCTGTCGTATGGTGCGGAGAACTCGATTCGGTCGGTTTTGCCGGACTCGAGGTTGATTTTCACCATGCCTCCGTCGGCGAACATATAGATGTTCTCTCCCTTGGCGTCAGGCTCCATTCCGCCGGCTTTGCCTGAGGCGAGTACGGAAGTCTCACCGTCGCGGAGATTGCGCACGTAGAGATTGTAGCCGCCCTCGGTGGAGCGGGCGGTGTAATAGAGTTTGTCGCCTTTGGGCGAAAGGAAGTAGTCGGAGAGTCGCAGCGAGGGAGATGTCAGGCGACGCATGCGGTAGCGGCGGTTGGCCACGTCGAGCACAGTCATCGGCTGCTCGTCGTCCTTTGCATCTTTCTTTTTCTTTTTGTCCTTCTTTTTCTTTTTGTCTTTGTCTGCGTCATCGTCTGAGGCTGATTTGTCGTCAGCTGCCTTTTCGGCGAGCTCTGCCTCTTCCTTGGTCATGTTGAACTTATCCCAGGCCTCGGCGTCGAGCACCATGAGAGTGACGTCGTACTCATTGCCCCAGCTGCCGTGGCTCTTCATGCCGTAGCGTCCCGAGGCGTATGTGATGGCCTTGCCGTCGAGTGCCCAGCGCGGAGATCCGTCAGCATAACCGCTCTCGGTAAGGTCGATCACTTCCGAGCCGTCGGCCGTGACCATGGCTATGTCGGTGTTGTTCCATCCTCCGGTGCCGATATAGCTCACAAGGAGGCGCTTGCTGTCAGGGCTCCATACGAAGGATATGTCACCGTCGGTGTACGAGTAGTTGTACTTGCCGTCGAGGGCCGTGTTGACAGCTTTGGAGTCGACGTCGATGACCCGGAGTTCGCACCGGTCCTCCAGGAATGCAACCTTCTTGCCGTCGGGGCTGAATACAGGCTGCTGGACAGGCCCGTCGGCGCTGTAGAGCGGTTCTTCAATGATTTCCGACGCGTAGGCGAACGATTTCTCGTCGTCATTCTTGATGCGTGCCGTGAAGAGCTGCCACTTGCCGTCGCGCTCACTGTCGTACACCAGAGTGCGTCCGTCCTTGGAGAAGCTCATGCAGCGTTCCTGCCCCGGGGTGTCGGTGATGCGCTTGGTGGTCTCGTACTTTACAGATGTCACGTATACTTCGCCACGTGCCGTGAATGCGATTTCGTCGCCGGTGGGAGATACGGCCATGTTGTCGGCGCCACCGTTGATGTAGCGCCGTACGTGGTCGCTGTCGAAGTCATCTGTCGCAATCGACACTTCAACCTTGCGGGGCTCTGCGCCCGGAGCTGTGGCGTCGAGGGTGTATATCTCTCCGTCGTAGCTGTAGGCGAGGGTCCGTCCTGAGGCATCGGCCGAGAGCGAGCGCACCGGCGACTCGGTGTAGTGAGTCAGCTGACGGCGGTCGGCGGAGCCTATAGCGCCGGTATATACGTTGAGTGTGCCGTCCTGCTCGCTTGTGTAGGCGTATCGCTTGCCGTCGCGACCGAGCCACACGGGATTGCGGTCATTGCCCTCGAAAGATGTCAGACGCTCGAATGTGCCGTCATGACGGTAGACATGTATGTCGCCGGTCGAAGATGACTTCTCATGCTTGCGCCACTGGTTCTCGAAGCCTTTGCGGTCTTCGAATATATAGTCTCCCTGGGCGTTGAACGAGCCGCTTCGGGTGTCGAGCGACACGAACAGTTCAGGGCGTGAGCCTTGGGCGATATTCACCTTGTAGGTCTGAAGAAAGAAAGGTGCGGTCAGGTCGTTGACGTCCGCGGTGATGTCGGCGCTGAACACCACAGTCGAGTCGTTGAGCCAGTCGCGTATGTTCTCATTGCCGCTGTGGGTGGTGATGCGACGCGGTGTTCCGCCTTTTGAGGGCATCACGAATATGTCACGGGCTCCGAGACGGTTGCTGGCGAATGCTATCTTTGATCCGTCGGGACTCCACTTCGGGTCGGTGTCGTAGGCCGGGGAGGTGGTGAGGCGGGTTGCCTGTCCGCCGGTGACGGGGACGGTGTATATATCTCCCTTGAAGGTGAATGCTATGGTCTTGCCGTCAGGCGATATCGCCGTATTGCGTAGCCATAGAGGGGCTTCTACAGCCCGGAGCGCCGCTGTCGACGTCGTAGCGACAAGCAGCATGGCAAGTATATGTCTCATACGTATGAATTGGTTTATCCTGTATATTTGACGCGTGAAATCTCTGAAAGTTACACTCTTGACCATGAACCGAATGTTGAAATGTGGCGTTTTAAGCAGTGGGAACTATATCCGATGCGATGAATTAACACTTTTTAACTGTATCGTTGGCTAACAATTTGTAAATTTGCAGTCAATAAACAGTGTACAAAAGTTTATATTTTTTCCATTCACACGTTTCCGAAGAATACTCAATAAATAATAACAATAGCCGTGCGGCGCGATGCCGCTGATACCGTTTGGCGTATCACAATCCTCAATCTCCTGAAAACCTCAAACACATTCAATTAATTATGGACTCCAATTCCAACGAGAAGAAACCAAAACGCCCCCGTATCGGGCAGCCGTTCCGGACACCCGATGAGGGCGCTGAGGCTCGGCCTTCCTACAAGCCTAACTACGATCGAAACTCCGATTCGCCGCAAGCGGACGAAAACGGCGAATTCCGCCAGCGTCGTCCCTATCAGCCGCGGCCCTATAACGGCTACAACAACGGCGGCCAGCGCCAGCAGCGTCCGTACAACAATGGCGGATACCAGCAGCGCCCCTATCAGCAGCGTCCCCAGAACAATTTCAACAATGCTTCTGAAGGTGCAACAGGCGATGCTTCTGCTGCCGAAAACCGCACCGAAGGCACTCCCGGACAGAATGCTGCCACCGGCAATGGCGGATATCAGCAGCGTCCCTATCAGCAGCGTCCCTACAATAGCTACAACAACGGCGGTCAGCGTCAGCAGCGTCCGTACAACAATCAGGGCGGCTACAACCGCAACCAGGGCGGCTACAACAACAACCGTCCCCAAGACCCTCGCAACAACAAGCAGCCTGGCGGCAACAACGACATACCCGGACGCGGAAAGAACTTCCCCCCTCGGCCGA
>CAMWZB010000085.1 GCA_947178655.1 uncultured Porphyromonadaceae bacterium | reverse complement strand
CGGCAATCTTGATCTGCTTCTTGCCATCATAAAGCTCCTCGAGGACAAGCTCAATGCCGATGATGTGAGCGATGTGGGCGTGCAGTGCATACTGGTGGTCGAGGACTCGGTGCGATTCTATTCGTCGGTTCTTCCGCATATTTATAAGTTTCTACTCAAGCAGTCGCGTCTCTTCTCCACCGAAGCGCTCAATCAGCATGAGCAGATGCTTCGTATGCGCGGACGCCCTAAGGTGATGCTTGCCCGCACGTATGAGGAGGCGGTGGAGCTCTATGAGAAGTTCGGGCGCAAGATGCTCGGAGTCATCAGCGATGTGTCTTTCGCCCGAGAAGGCGTGAAGGACCGGAAAGCCGGTCTGAAGCTCTGCGCCTATTTCCGAGAGCGTGACCCATATCTCCCCATCATTGTCGAGTCTTCAGAGGTGGAAAATGCCGATGCCGTCAAGCCTTTCGGCGGCATATTCATAGACAAGAACTCAAAGAAACTGTCGGTCGACCTTGGCGATGCCATCATGGACAACTTCGGATTCGGCGATTTCATCATCCGCCATCCGTCCACTCATGAACCGATCATGCGTATCCGGGATCTCAAGGATATGCAGAAGCAGATATTCGACATCCCAGCCGAGTCGCTGTACTATCATGCCTCGCGTAACGATATCTCGCGCTGGCTGTATTCCCGTGCACTTTTCCCTATCGCCGATGTGGTGAAGCGTCACCGCTTCACCCGTATCGAGGATGCACCGGCTGTCAAGCAGCTTTTCTTCGACCTGATTGTGAAGTACCGCAAGATGAAGAACCGCGGTGTCGTGGCTGTATTCAAGAAAGACCGCTTCGACCACTACTCCAATTTCGCCCGAATAGGGCAGGGGAGTCTTGGCGGCAAGGGACGCGGCCTGGCGTTTGTCGACAGCATCATCAAGAAGAATCCTGTCTGCGATAATTTCGGCGGGCTGAGTATATCCATCCCCAGGTCGGTGGTGCTGTGCACGGACATCTTCGACGAGTTCATGGCGGAGAACGGTCTGTATCCGCTCGCTCTGAGCGATGCGTCGGACGCCGACATTCTGGCCGCCTTCCTTCGGGCGAAACTTCCGGCGCGTGTGAAGGAGGACCTCATGGCGCTCTTCGAGGTGGTCGACCGTCCGCTGGCGGTGCGCAGTTCGAGCCTTCTTGAGGACTCGCACTATCAACCGTTCGCCGGTATCTACGCCACATATATGGTGCCATACAGCACTGACGGGCGCGAGCGCCTTCACTGGCTCACCGATGCCATCAAGGGTGTGTATGCATCGGTTTTCTATGCGGCCGGCAAGAGCTATATGACAGCGACCAGCAATGTCATCGATCAGGAGAAGATGGCAGTTATAATACAGGAGGTCGTAGGCGAGGACCATTCGGGGTACTACTTCCCGTCGTTCTCAGGAGTCGGCCGCTCGCTCAACTACTATCCGCTTGGCGACGAGGAGCCTGAGGATGGAGTGGTCGAGATGGCTGTCGGACTGGGCAAGTACATAGTCGACGGTGGCCGCGGACTGCGATTCTCTCCTCTTCATCCTGAGCATACTCTTCAGACGTCGACACTCGATCTGGCACTGCGCGACACTCAGACGCGGCTCTTCGCGTTGCCGCCTGATATGGCAGAGAATTTCAGTATACAACTCGACGAAGGGTCTACACTGGTCAAAAAGAGTGTGCAGGATTTCGCCGGTACCGGTGCCCTGAGGTATATGGTGTCGACTTATGATCCTACTGACGGCGTTCTCAAGGACTATGAGGACGGGCGCTGGCGCCGGGTGGTCACTTTCTCCAATATTCTCCGCGACAAGGTCCTTCCGCTTGCCGAGGCTCTCGACTTCATGCTCAGAGAGGGGCAGTCGGCCATGCAGAGGCCGGTAGAGATAGAGTTCGCCGGCAATATCTGCGCAGTGCCTACACAGGATGGCATCAAGGGGCATTTGTACTGGCTTCAGATACGTCCTATCATCGACAAGAAGAATCTCATCAATGACGAGGTGCTCGAGCGTCCGGATTCGGAGCTAATCATACGCACTGCCACTGCGCTGGGCAATGGTATGATTGATGGTGTGCGCGCTATAGTGTATGTGCGTCCGGAGAAGTTCAGTTCGCTGAACAACAATAATACTGTCCCTGTCATTCAGAAACTCAATGCCGGATTTGCCAATGCCGGCGAAGGCTATATTCTGGTCGGACCGGGGCGCTGGGGCTCATCTGATTCGGCTCTTGGCATCCCTGTGCGCTGGGCCGACATCTCTGCGGCCCGTGTCATCGTCGAGGCAGCCGTGGGCAATTACCGCATCGAGCCGAGCCAGGGGACGCACTTTTTTCAGAATCTCACGTCTTTCGGAGTGGGCTACTTCACCGTCGATCCGTCCGGTAATTCGGGATGGTACGACACGTCCTATCTCGACTCGCTCCCCTCAGTCTACGAGGACGAGTTCGTGCGCGTGGTGCACTTCGACCGCCCTCTCTCCGTAGCTATCAATGGCCGTTCCGGGCTCGGCATAGTGGTCAAGCCTGAGTATGACCGGTCAGAATCAAACCTTAATTTAACAACTGATACCGTACAATGAGTTTTCTATCATCGATAAAACGTGCATTCGGATTCGGCTCGGACGAAGATGACGAGCTGTATGCCGACGCGATCGTAAGCGGGCCTTCCGACGACGATGCGCATACACAGCCTGACAGTGCCGCCGGGCAAATGTCTCAGGACTCCGGCCAGGACGAGCTTCAGGCTCCGGAAATCGACCCGGAGGTGAAGGCGAAGATATTCGACGGCGTCATCGCTGTGTTCAACGAGGCGCTTCCCGACTTTCTCAACCGCAGTGTCGACCCTGAGGCTCAGAGCCGCCGTCTGTCAGAAATGCTTGATGCCGGGCTCAACGCGTATCTTGATTCGTTAGTAAAGTCGGCCTGCGACTATGCGGAGAGCAAAGTGCGGGTGGCATCGGACAATGCCCGACAGGAGAGTTCGCGCCTGCGGACGGAGTTGCAGCAGCTCGAGCATCAGCGCAGTTCTATCCGTGAGCAGCAACTCAGCGCCGAGCGCCGTCGTCGTGCTCTCGACGACAGGGTCAAGGACCTCGAAGGGCAGCTTGCCGATGTAGAATCGCAGCGCGAACAGTTCGAACTCGAGAACCGCAGCCTTCTCAATAAACTTAAAGTGGCCGATTTTCAGCCCGGAGTAGTCGAGGAGATGAGTGCTCAGATAGAGGCGCTCAAGGCACAGCTTGCAGAGGCGACCAATGGGAGTCTTTCTGCAGGTCAAGACTCGGATCAGGCGGCAGAGGCAAAGGCTGAGGCTCTTGCGGAGTCGGAGGCCGAGCGTGTCAGGCTTGTCGCCGAGTGCGACCGTCTCTCGGCGGAGAACGACACTCACCGCAAGGTTGCCGGAGAGGCACAGGCCGAGGCGGAGGAGGCGAGGAAGTCACTTGCCGATATCCGTACGCAGCTTGACGTGAATGTGGCCATGTACAATGATATGCAGACGAGCTTCGCGACCGAACGTGAGGCCCGTCAGAAGGCCGAGGCTTCGCTCCTTGAGGCCCGTCAGCTTCTGGACAACGTCTACGAGCTTCAGGCACAGATGACAAAGGTCGAGGAGATGCTCCGCAAACGCGACGAACGCATAGCGCGTCTTAAAGAGACGAACAAGAAGCTGCGCGACGAACTCGCATCAGAAAAAGCCCGTGCCGGCGCTTCAGACAATGGCCTGTTCTCGCTTCCGGCCGAGTCCTCCCAGACGACTGTTCCTGCCATTGATGTCTCTGCCATCGAGGAGGACTTCGAGTGTCCCGAGTGGTTCGTCTCCGAGCCGGCACCCGGCGAGGTGAGCCCTCTTCTTACCTCTGATGTAGACTTTGGCTATCAAGAACCTCCGCGAAAACCGCGAAAACCCGACAATGACGCTCAACTTTCACTCTTTTGATTTGTTAATTTTTTGACAGTTCTCCATATCGGCTGTCATACTTTAAAGTTAATATCGAAAGTACACTGAAATGCGATACATATCGACCAATTCCTCTTGTCCCCCGGCGACGCTTGCCGATGCAGTCAACCGTTGCGTGGCTCCGGACGGCGGCCTGTACGTTCCGGAGCATATCCCGGCTATTCCCCGAGCGCTCTTCAACAATATAGGAGAGATGAGCCTGCGCGAGATAGCTTTCGTGGTGGCATCATCATTTTTTGGCAACGATGTTCCGGCTCCTGTGCTCAAGAAAATCACCGACGAGGCATTCGCGTTCGACGCTCCTCTGTGCAGGCTTCACGACGATGCTTATGTGCTTGAGCTTTTTCATGGGCCGACGCTGACATTCAAGGACTACGGAGCGCGCTTCATGGCACGGCTTATGAAGCACCTCGACGGAGCCGGCCGTTCGGGTGGCCGCAACGTTCTTGTGGCCACGATGGGCAATACGGGGGCTGCCGCAGCCAATGGTCTCTTTAATCTTGACGGAATCAGTGTGTGCGTGCTCTATCCCAAGGGCGCCCTCAACCGTTCGCAGACGTCGCAGTTCACCGCTTTGGGCGAGAATATCCATCCGCTCGAAGTGGCAGGGACCGTCGAGGACTGCAAGCAGCTTGTCCAGAAAGCTCTTGCCGACCCGTCGATGTCGGATTTCCGGCTGACGGGCGCGAACTCCATCAATCTGGCTCGCCTGCTCCCGCAGATTACATTCACGATGTATGCGTATTCAAGGCTTGTGGCCATGGAAGTCCCCTGTGCGGAGCAAGCCGAATATTCAATGCCTTGCGGTAATCTCAGCAATCTTGTGGCTGCTGCCATGGCTGTCAAAATGGGAACTCCGGCAGGACGCATTATCGCGGCAGTGAACTCCAACAATCAGATAGCTTCACTCTTTGACGGTGCTTCAGGCATGTCCGACGCCCGCCATCCGAAGCGCACTCTTGCACCGTCAATCGATATGGTGCATCCATCCGGATGGCCCAGACTCAAGCATATATACGGAGGCGATCTCAAGGCGATGAAGGATGACATACTTGCCGCCGACCCTGTCAGCGACGACCGTATAGCCGAGGTCATCAACAGTCTTCGCTCAGAGTACGGCTACACGATTGATCCTCACGGTGCGGTAGCATATGCCGCCGCAGTGGCTCACGGGACTCCCGGAGTGCCGAAGGTGGTTTTCGCCACCGGACATCCGGCCAAGCAGCTCGACATCATGACGCGCGTCACGGGCAGCTCCATCGAGCTTCCTGTACAGCTCACAAGGTTCATGAGCGTGCGCCGTCACTCCACCATAATCCCTCCTACCGTTCCTGCTCTCCGCAAGCATCTTCTTTCTATCAATTCATGACAAACCTTCCTTAACAGAC
>CAMWZB010000084.1 GCA_947178655.1 uncultured Porphyromonadaceae bacterium | reverse complement strand
GTTCGGCGAGGTGTGGGGCCAGTGCTTCTGGAACGAATACCATATGCTGTGGTACTTCGCGGGCTATCTCGGCTACGTCGTGCTCGCTCACTATATCCGGGTGCACCTCACGTGGAGCCGCGCGCGCCGTCTGGCAGTGGGCGTTCCGGCCATGCTCATCGGGGCAGCCGTCACTATCCTGTCGTTCTATCTGCAAGTGGAAGTCGGCACCATCCAGCCAACTCCCGAACTTGAGATAGGCTGGTCGTTCTGCACACTGAACTGTCTCGTGCTCACTACAGGATGTTTCCTTGTATTCTCCTGCATAGGCGAGTCCGCCGTCAGCCCCGTCATCACCGAGACATCCAAACTCAGCTATGGCATGTATCTGATGCACATCTTCTGGCTGGGCTACTGGGTGTCGGTCATCAAGGTCGACATGCAGATACCGGTGGCAGGAGCCATACCTCTGATTGCAGTGGTCACTTTCGTCTGCTGCTTCATCACAGCCAAAGCCATTTCTTACGTGCCCGGCAGCAAGTGGATCATCGGTGCCGGCAGAGGCTTCACCGGACTTATGTCAGCTCAGCGCTCAGCGGCCTGAAACATATACTGAACTAACTAAACCTTATAACAGATGTTACGAAAAACTCTCGCACTTGTGCTCGGGGCGCTTGCCCTGAGCGCCGGTGCTCTCAATCCGAAAGCCGACCCCAAAGCTGTGGTCACTGACGGAAACACACGCTTCACCGTGCTTACCCCCGAGATGATACGTATCGAGTACGCTCCCTCGGGAAAGTTTGAGGACCGCGCCACATTCTCGGTCGTGAACCGCGAACTTCCCGTTCCCCGCTATTCGGTCAAAGATAAGGACGGCTATCTCGACATCACCACTGACTGCCTGACGCTGAAGTACCGCAAAGGCACCAGACCGGACAGTCGCGAGAATCTCACCATCGCCATTCAGCTCAACGGCGAGCCTGTCGAGTGGTACCCCGGCCTGAAAGACCCGGACAATCTCAAGGGCACCTACCGCACCCTCGACTGCAACAACGGCTACGACTACCTCACCAGGCTCGAGGACGGCGTGGTGTCGCGGTCGGGCTGGGCTGTCATCGACGATTCGCCTTCGTTCAAGCGAGCCGACGGCTCCTCGTCGCTCGCTTTAGAACCGCGTAACGGAACTTTCGACTGGGTCGCTCCGCGTGCCGATGCCGATGCCATCGACCTGTACTTCATGGGTTATGGCCACGACTACAAGCGTGCTGTTAAGGATTTCACCCGCATCGCCGGTGACATACCTCTGCCGCCTGACTATATTTTCGGATACTGGTACAGCAAGTATCAGGAGTACTCTTCAAAAGACTTCTGCGACATCATCGAGGAACTCAAGAGACACAACATCAAGACCGATGTGATGATTCTCGATATGGACTGGCACTACAACGGCACGGAGAAGAATTCCGGAGGCCGCGGAGGATGGACCGGATGGACCTGGAACCGCAACCTTATCGCCGACCCCGACAGCCTGCTCGACTACATGCACAGTCAGGGCCTGCGGACGGCACTCAATCTCCACCCGGCCGACGGTGTCCGGGCCGACGAGGAGATATATGAAGACGTTGCGCGCGACATGGGCATAGACCCGGCATCGAAAAAGACTGTGGAATGGAATCTCAACGACTCTGTTTTCGCGCGGGTGTTCTTCAACCGCTTCATCCGTCCGACCGAGCTACGCGGTGTCGACTTCTGGTGGCTCGACTGGCAGCAGTGGATGCTCAACCGGCAGATTCCTGAGCTGGGCGAGACCATGTGGTGCAATCACGTGTTCTTCAACGAGATGAAGCACAACCGGCCTGACCGCCGCCCCGTCATCTTCCACCGTTGGGGCGGCCTCGGCAGTCACCGCTATCAGATTGGCTTCTCGGGCGATACGTTCATCAACTACGAGACCCTCGAGGCCGAGCCGTACTTTACCTCCACGGCGTCGAACGTAGGCTACGGATACTGGGGGCACGACCTTGGCGGACACATGGTGCTCCAGCACGAGCCCAACGACCCTGAACTCCTCGCCCGGTGGGTGCAGTTCGGTGTGTTCACGCCCATCTTCCGCACTCATGCTACCGCCGACCCGCGCATCGAGCGCCGCATATGGAAGTATGATAACTTCGGCACAATCAACGATGCCATCAACCTCCGCTACGCACTCTTCCCCTATCTCTACACCATGGCCCGCAAGACTTATGACACGGGCATAGGCATCTGCCGTCCGCTCTACTACGAGCATCCTGAGACCGACGAGGCATACGACCGCCGCAACCAGTACTACTTCGGCGACGATATCATGGTGGCGCCCATCGGTGCACCTTCGGTAGACGGTGTCAGCTCGCGCGAGCTATGGCTTCCCGACGGGCAGTGGTGGTCGCCGGCACATAACCGTCTCATCGACGGTGGTCGTGTCGTGACTCTCGACTATACACTTGAGCAGTATCCCTACTTCATCCGCAAGGGCGCCATCATCCCGATGAATCCAGCTTCTGTCACAAGCACAACTGACCGTCCGGAGCGAATGGTGCTCAATGTCATCGCCGGAGCCGACGGTGAGTTCGATTTCTACGAGGACGCAGGCGACAATGCCGACTATGCCACCGAATTTGCCCGCACGGCATTCTCGCAGAAATATGCCAAAGGTAAGACAACAATCACAGTTTCGCCTGTCCGCGGCACATATGCAGGCATCTCGCCGACTCGTTCGTACACTCTTCAGGTGTACAATGTCGACGCTCCTTCTCAGGTGACAGTCGACGGCCGGACGGTGACACCGTTCTATGATGCCGCCGCACATTGCCTGATTGTGGAAGTGCCATCGGCACCGCGCAGCAGCAAGCGGACAGTGACCATAAAATGATAAGCATGAATATATTTGTAAAATCCTTGTTTGCAGCACTTGCACTGTCCGCACCGACTCTCTCTGGTGCGGCACAGCAGGTGTCTGACACAGAGAGCCGCATAATGTGGGATGTCGCTTCACGTCAGGTGATATTCCCTTCAGGAAACTATTCGCGCCTGATTCCATTGCAGGACGGACGCCTTCTCGCCATAGCCGAGATACCGGGCGGCATAGGAGTCGTGTTCAGTTCCGACAGTGGAGCCACGTGGACCGAACCACGCATCATAGCCCGTGGCGAAGACCGCCTGCCTTACGCTGTTCCCGACGTGATACAGCTCTCTGACGGCACTATACTGGCCGGATTCAATCCTCGTCCGTCGTCGCCCTACAGCGAAGAGCGCCGTTTCGGCATACGCACGCTGTACTCTACTGACGGCGGCGAGACCTGGTCCGAGCCGGTGCATGCCTTCGATGCGTCGCATCTGTGGACAGAGGGGTGCTGGGAGCCGTCGTTCCTCGAACTTCCCGACGGTGAGGTGCATCTCTATTTCGCCAATGAATATCCGTATCCAGACAGCGGAGACCAGCAGATTTCGCTCATCCGCTCCAATGACAAAGGCCGCACCTGGTCGGCGCCGGAGTGCGTCAGCTATCGTGCCGGACATCGCGACGGCATGCCGTCAGCCATCATAACAGATGCCGGCGAGATTGTGGTCATCATAGAGGACAACGGATTCCCGCGCGGCTTCATGGCATCGACAGTGCGCTGTGACGTGGACCGCGCCTGGCGGTCGTGTCCCGTCTACGCCGAGTCGGGCCGCCGCAGCGCTATCTTCGCAGGGGACGACTCTGACAACAGGCAGTACATCTCTGCCGCACCCTACATCCGACGTCTCCGCACGGGAGAGACCATAGCGTCATGGCAGGGTGACCACTTCGACCGCAAAGGCTTCCCGGAAGCACGCTTCGGCATGTACGTGGCTGTCGGCGACCGCGATGCGCGCAATTTCACTCAGGTAAGCGCACCCTTCGACCTGCCCACCGACAGCCATGCGCTGTGGAACTCGATCAACGTCGGCTTCGGCAACGATGTATTCGCCCTGGCATCAATCGGATCGCCCACGCAAGGCAATGCCATCACTCTGATGAAGGGCTATGCCGTAAATGCAATCGACGTGCCCTATGCAGGCACCGACGCCGCATCTGCTCTTGTCATGGGTTTCTCCAAGACGAAGAACCGTGCCGAGGTCAGCTTCACCTACGATGCCGACGGACTGTATGTCGCAGCCGATGTCACTGACAGCGAGATTATAGATACCAAGACCGACAACGACGGTGTCTACGTCTATCTTGACCCGTCGGGCACCCCTGACACGAAACCGTCAGAAGGACGATTCCGCCTATTCTTTGATGTCGATGGCTCTGTGGCTTTTGCCCGCGGAAGCGGCCGTGCCTGGAGCAGTGCCGAAGTCCCTGAAGGACTGACAGAGACTGTCGTCCGGGCCGACGGCTCGTACCGCATCGACGGTACCATCCCATGGTCGGCCCTGGGCTTGCAGGCTGCGCCGCTCGACCGGACTGTACGCTGCACTGTTGAGATTCGCGACCGCCGCACGGGTGCGTCGCTTGTCGAGAAGGTGCCTGCTGCCGAAAACCGTTCATCCGTCTCATGGCTTCCTCTTGTGTTCGGACCTTCAGGCGCAGGTCTTTCAGCGCCGGTTGCAGCCGAAGCCGTCAGATTCCGTCATTCGGGCCGCACTCTTTCGGTCGATTCCATGACTCCCGTGGTAGGACTTGAGGCATACAGCACTGTGGGTACACTCGTGGCCCGGTCGGCTTCCGCTCAGCTGAGCCTACCGTCGGCCGGTCTGTTCCTATGCAGCGCCACTCTTTCCGACGGTCGCCGCGTCTCTGCCAAGGTCGTGACCGAGTAATCGGATTTTCATCATTATAAGAACCGCAGGACCGAGCCACATCAGGATTCGGTGTTGCGGTTCTTTTTTAACAATTGTTTTTAACAGTTGAATCTCGTCGATTTCGGCGGGATTCCGTCTTATCTAATAGAAGCATCAATCACAAGACCCGTATGTTCAAGAGGAGAAAGCGCAACAACGTCAGCAAGATAATCGAGGAGAACCTCGATTATCTCGTTCGTTTTGCGTATTATCGTCTTGGGAATCATGCTGAAGCGGAGGATCTTGTATATGATGCAATCCTTCGTTTTCTCGAGAAGGCCCCTGACGATATCAGACCGGAAAGCGTCAGGTTATATTTGTTCAGGGTAGTTAATAATCTTTGTCTTGACAAGGCTCGGACAGGACGTAAAGACCTGATTCCGATTGACGGTATAGATGTCGAAGACAGGACTACCGACATCCTTGATTTGGAAGATGCAGACCGTATCAATGCTTGTCTTGACTGCCTTCCGCAGCGTGAGGCTGACGTAATCAGAATGAATGTGATTGACAATCTTTCATTTGTCGAAATAAGCAGAATCCTTTCAATCCCGCAGACGACCGCCAAATCCCGCTATAAGTCGGGTATGGATAAGCT
>CAMWZB010000083.1 GCA_947178655.1 uncultured Porphyromonadaceae bacterium | reverse complement strand
GTACGGACTCGAGAACCGGCTCAAGGCGTCGGACAAACTTCAGGACGCCAACGTATCGATACTCTCTGACGGCACGCTCGACATCAACGTCACCCCCATGGTGCCCGTAGCCCGTGTATTCGAGCCGGGCAAACCGTCATACTACATCAATTCGTCGGGCAAGCGCATCTCAGCCGAACTCCGCTACCACATCGACGTACCGGTCCTGGTGGGACGGTTCGACTCGGTTCACCCGGCCCGCAGGCTCCTGCCTCTGCTCGACTACATAGCCACACACAGGCGCGCGTGCGCTTTCGTGTCCACGGTGACACAGGAGCCGGACGGCAATATAATACTCATCCCCACCATCGTAGGCCATGTGGTGAACTTCGGCGACACCTCACGTGTAGCCGAAAAGTTCGCTCTTCTGCGCGAATACTACCGCTATGTGGCGCCCGTGAAGGGATGGAACACCTACGACACCATAGCCGTGAAGTGGCGCAGCCAGGTCGTGGCAACGCGCCGGGTGAAGGAAGTCAAACCGGTTGAGCTGCCCACAGAAGAAGAAATGTCAGGCGAATTCGACATCAACGATAACGAGACCACCTCTCCGTCAACCCCCGACGACCTGGCAGAGCCTCCGGGCGGAACTGAAGATTCAAACCCTTAAAAACAACACTCTTTCCTTAAAATAAAGTCTACCCAAAATGGAAACCAGAACAATAGTCGCAATCGAAATAGCATCCTCGAAGATAAAGGGAGGCGTAGCTGCCGTCGGCCCCGACGGACGCATCTCGGTATTAGCCGTCGAGGAAATACCGGGCATCAACAACGTGCGCTACGGTCGTATCCAGAACATACGCGAAGTATCGCTTATGGTGAACGAAATCATCGGACGGCTGGAGAAGAATCCATCTTTGAGCGGACGAAAAGTCAAGGCCATGACTCTGAGCCTGGGAGGACGCTCTTGCTCGGCTCAGCCAGCCACGGCGTCCATAAAGTTCCCGAAGGAGTGCGAAATCACCGACACTCATGTGCAGCGCCTCGGCTACGAGGCCGCCCGCGACTTCATGGGCGACAAGAACATCGAGGCCATGGTGCCGCGCATGTTCTACGTCAACAATGCCGCTGTCCGCAAGGCCGTCGGTACATTCGGCGACAACCTGCGCGGCGACTTCATGATGATCACCTGCGGACGCGAGACCCGTCAGAACCTTGACCGCCTGATGTTCGAGACCGTCACCCGCGAAAACATAGCTTACATACTGCGCCCCACAGCCGTCGCCGACCTCGTCCTGACCTCCGACGAGCGCGAACTCGGATGCGTGCTGGTGGACTTCGGCGCCGAAACCACCACCGTATCAGTGTACAAGGACGGCACACTGGCATTCCTCTGCACCATACCGATGGGCTCCCGTCTGATCACTCTCGACCTAACGTCGGGTATGGGTGTGACAGAAGAGGCCGCCGAGAACTACAAGCTGACTCTCGGCACCATGGCTGACAGCGCCGGCACACCCCGGAGCGCAAACGTCGAGGAAGTCAACGGCTATGTCCGCGCCCGCGCAGGCGAAATTGCAGCCAATATCCTCAACCAGATAGAACTCTCGGGCTACCCGGCATCGGAACTCTCGCAGGTGGTGCTGGTCGGCGGCGGCTCCAAGCTCCCCGAATTCGCCGTACAGCTCGGCGCACAGTGCAAGCTCCCCGTCCGTCTGGCCGAGATGCCCGTCGACATCACCTTCCGGACACCGGGACGCAACAACGCCGACAACATCGACATAGTGGCACTCCTTCTGGCCACCGCACGCACCACACACCTCAACTGCCTGACATCTGTCAAAGTGCCCGACTTCGCCGAATCGCCTGTCATAACACTCGACAACGTAGCTCAGCCCGAATCCGTGCCCGAGCCCGAAGAAGAAACCGCAGTGCCCGCCGAAGCTCCGGCTCACCGTGACACCATAGCAAGGGCCGGCCAGGCCATGCGTCGGCCTTTGGACGAGGACGATGAGCGCCTCCTCAAGGATGACGAAGACGAGGAGCCGGCCGAAGAGGAAGAAGAGAATGAAAAGCCCAAAGCCCGACGCCGCGGAATATTCAGCCGTTTCAGCCGTCGCAAAGACAAAGACGACGAATATGAGGAATATGACGAGGACGAGGACTCATACGAGGACGAAGAAGAAGACTACCCCGAAGACGAAGGGGATGACGACAACCCGGACGCCGATGAATCCGACTTCAACGACCCGGACCATTATCAGCGCACCCGCAACGTGATGAACGCTCTCCGCGACAGATTCGTCAGCATATTCTCATCAGGCAACGACGACAACTAACCGATACTCTCCTTTGTTTAACCTCCGATAACTCTGAATTCATGGAAGATCCTGAAGATATCAATCTCATCCAGACATACCATAACTCTCCCGATATGATTGTCCCCGATGCTCCCACCATCATTGCCATGGGAGTCGGCGGCGGCGGCTGCAACGCTGTGGCATACATGCACAACCAGGGCGTCAAAGGAGTCGACTTCGTCGTGCTGAACACCGACAAGCAGGCACTCGAGCCCATGCCCGTAGCCACTAAGATTCTGCTCGGACCAAAGACCTGCGGAGGTTTCGGAGCCGGAGGAAAGCCTGAAATCGGCGAAGCCGCGGCTCAGGAGAGTGTCGCTGAAATCGACAAGATACTCCTTCCCAACGTCAAGATGGTGTTTGTCACCGCAGGTATGGGTGGCGGCACCGGCACCGGCGGAGCGCCTGTCGTGGCAGGTGTGGCCAAGAAGAAAGGCATCCTCACCGTAGGCATCGTCACCATCCCCTTCTTCTTCGAAGGTATGAACAAGATATCGAGCGCCATCGACGGAGCAGCAAGGCTTCAGGAGAATGTCGACGCCATGCTCATGATCAACAACGACCGCCTCGGCACAATATATCCCGACCTGGAGTGGAGCGAAGCCTTCACCAAGGCCGACGACATTCTCACCACGGCGGCACGAACCATTTCCGACATGGTCACGACACTCGCCAATATCAACATAGATATGCGCGATGTCGACACATGCCTCCGCGACGGACGCACGGCTCTTATCTCCGTGGGATACGGCGAAGGCGAGCGCGGCCAGCGCATGTCACAGGCCATCCGCAACGCCCTCCACTCTCCGCTGCTATGCGACACCGACATCATGTCGGCCCGCGAACTCCTTTTCGCGTTCTACATATCACACGATATCCAGCCATCGTTCAGTGTAGCCGAAGCACAGGAGGCCAACCGGCTTGTCGAGGAAATCAACAAACACGTGCACATCAAGTTCGGATGGGGCTACGATGACACTCTGGGCAATAAAATCAAGTTCACCATACTGGCGTCGGGATTCAACATGTCTGTCGAGACCAACGGCACACGCATTGACATCATCGAAGGCGCGCGCAGCGAGGTCATCCCTGCCGACACTCCCGTGGACAAGCGCATAGCTGCCGCCTACGGCAAGGAGAAGGTCGATGACTTCACCCGCCGACAGGAGACTCAGAGCTATTTCGTACTCACTCCGGCACAGCTCGACGATGACGACGCCATCAACATGGTAGAAAGTTCGCCGGCCTTCAAGCGCGACAAGCGCAAGGCATCGGGCCGTCCGGCAGCCGCCGAACACCGCCATCAGGCCGCCGCAGAGCACACGCAGCAGTCTGCCGCGGAGCGACAGGTACAGAGCGAGACCCAGCCGTACACTCAGCCCTCGCGCACAGAGCGGCCGTCAGGCGGCGACCGTCCATCGTCGCCATGGAGTCTGCCGGACAACAACAATTCACAACAGATATTCTTCTCTCCCGATGACAAATAGAAAACCCCGTCTTGTAGTGTCGACCGGCGCCGGCAGCAGCGCCGAGAGCGGCATATCGACTTTCCGCGACGCCGGAGGCCTCTGGGAACAGTATCCCGTGATGGATGTGGCCAGTGCCGACGGCTTCGCACGCAATCCGGCTCTGGGCCACCGCTTCTACAATGAGCGGCGCAGGGCTCTTGCCTCCGTGCGCCCCAACCGCGCCCATGAGATACTCCGCGAGCTGGAGGAGCACTTCGATGTCTGCGTCATCACCCAGAACGTCGACGACCTGCACGAACGCGCCGGCTCGACAGAAGTAATCCACCTGCACGGCGAGCTCATGAAGATGCGTGCCGTTGACGATCCGGACTTCATACGCCCGTTCAACGGCTATGATGACACCTCCTCGCCCGACACTGTGGTCGAAGGCCATCACATGCGGCCTCACATAGTATTCTTTCAGGAAGCCGTGCCGATGTTCGAACCGGCCACCGAGATAGCGGCCCAAGCCGACATATTCGTCATCATCGGAACGAGCCTGGCAGTCTATCCTGCCGCCGCGCTGGTGCAGTACGTCCGCAAGGGGACGCCGATATACTACATCGATCCGCGTCCGTCGAGGGTGCCCGAGGGCGTCACCGTCATCAGGGCTACGGCAACCGAAGGACTGGCCGAGCTCGCGCGCATCCTCCTCAAGAAGTAACCGTACCGGCGTCAAATCGCGCCTGACGAATCCTAAACAATACCATGAAAACATTCTTTACCGCCGTCATCATCCTGCTCTCCACTCTGGCAGCTTTCGCCGCCGACACGCAGGAGAAACCGTGGCGTCATGTCAACGCCCTCGACCTTCGCATCATCAACAAAGGCTTCGACGACACCGAGCGCGACTACTCGCGCCTTCCGGCCTATCTGCGCGACAGCGTACGCTCCGCTCTCTGGGACCGCCAGCAGGAATCGGCAGGCATAGCCGTGCGCTTCGCGACCAACTCATCGCGCATCGGCGCACGATACCGGCTGCTCAACAACTGCCACATGCCGCACATGGCCGACACCGGCATCAAGGGCTCTGACCTATACATCTTCGAAGGCGACTCGGTGTGGCGTCATGTCAACACCAACCGCCCGGCCATCAACAACGAGGAAGAAAAACTCGTCGAGACCGTATACGTCAGCAATCTGGACACAACACTCACAAGAGAGTACATGATATATTTCCCGCTCTACGACGGTGTGCTCGACTTTGAAGTGAAGGTCGACTCCTGCGCCACCATCAGCCCCGGAAATCCCGAAATCATCGACGGCCGCCACCGTGTGCTATGCTACGGCACAAGCATCATGCAGGGCGGATGCGCCTCGCGCACCGGCATGGCCACTACCGCGCAGATGTCGCGCCTGCTCAACGCCGAGGTCATCAACCTCGGATTCAGCGGACAGGGCAAAATGGACTACTGCATGGCCAGGGCCATAGCCTCAGTACCGGACGTCGACCTGATATTCCTTGATCCTGTGCCCAACTGCTCCGAGGCCATGTGCGACTCCCTGACCTACGACTTCGTCAACATCATCCGGCAGGCACGTCCCGACATCCCCATAGTGATGATTGAAGGACCGATCTACCC